>JBBSTS010000081.1:0-6479 GCA_038235675.1 Myxococcota bacterium
CAGCGTCGACGAGCTCGACGGCCTGCCAGAAGACTACGTCAAAGCGCATCCACCGGCGGCCGACGGCAGCGTCCTCATCACCACCAACACCCCCGACTACATACCGTTTATGAGCTACGCCCACAGCGATGCGGCACGCCGGGCACTCTACGTCGTCTACCGCCAGCGCGGCTTCCCGGACAACGACCCGGTGCTGCTCGACCTGCTGCAAAAGCGCCACCGCTTGGCCAACCTGCTGGGCTACAGCGACTGGGCCGCCTACGTCACCGAGGACAAGATGATCCGCAGCAAGCAGGCGGCCGAGGCATTCATCGACCGCATCCACGGCCTCACCAAAGCACGCGCCGCCAAAGACGCCGACGAGCTGCTGCAGGAGCTGCGCAAATCACAGCCGTCGGCCACCGCGGTGGGAGACTGGCAAAAAACCTACCTCGAGGAGCGGGTCAAACGGCAGCGCTACAGCTTCGATGCCCAGGCAGCGCGGCAGTTTTTCGCCTTCGGCCGGGTGCTGCAGGGCCTTTTCGATTTGGTCGGCGACCTGTTCGACGTGCAGATCCGCGCCGTCGACGCCCCGATTTGGCACCCCAGCGTCCGCGCCTTTGCCATGTACGAGGGCAAAGACGCCGCCGCCGACGCCGCCCCCATCGGCAGATTCTTTCTCGATCTGCACCCGCGGGCGGAAAAGTACAAACACGCCGCCGCCTTCCCGCTGGTCTCCGGCATTGCCGGTCAGCAGATCCCCGTCGCCGCCCTGGTATGCAATTTTCCCGCCGGCGACGCGGCGCTGATGGAGCACAACGACGTCTCCACCCTTTTCCACGAGTTCGGCCACCTGCTGCATCACCTCTTCGCCGGTCAGCAGCGTTGGATCGGCCAGAGCGGCATCGCCACCGAGTGGGACTTCGTCGAGGCGCCCTCGCAGATGCTCGAGGAGTGGACCTACGACGCCGACACCCTGCGGCGCTTCGCCCGCCGCGAGGACGGGACGCCCATCGACACGCCGCTCATCACGGCGATGCGCCGGGCACGCGACTTCGGCAAAGGGATCTTCGTGCAGCAGCAGATGTTTTACGCCGCCCTGTCGATGCAGCTGCACGCCCGCGATCCGCATGCGTTGTCGACCGACGACGTCGCGCGCGAGCTGCAGGCCAGCTACGCGCCCTTTGCCTACGTCCCAGACACCCATTTCCAGCTGAGTTTCGGCCACCTCGAGGGCTACTCGGCCATCTACTACACCTATATGTGGTCGTTGGTCATCGCCAAGGACCTCTTCAGCGAATTCGAGGCGCATGGCCTGCTCGATGCGCCGACGGCGGCGCGCTACCGTAAAGAGGTCCTGGCGCCGGGCGGCTCGGCCGACGCCGCGGCCCTGGTGCAAAACTTTTTGCACCGGCCCACCTCCTTCGACGCCTTCGGACGTTGGCTGAGCCAGTGAGCGACGCCGCCGAGCGCAGCCTCATTTGGCGCTTGCTGCTGTTGGCGGCGACGATTTTTACTGGCTACGGCATCTCGGCGTCTGCGACGCAGCAGCTGTTCGTCGACCGCTACGGCGCCGCCTACCTGCCCGGGGCCTGGGCGGCCATCGGCGTGTGCTGCTTGCCGGCGGTGGCGCTGCTGACCTGGGCGCTGCGTACCTATTCGGTGGCCGACACGCTGCGCGGCACCTCTATGCTTTGCGCCGGCGGCTTTGCGCTGCTGCTCTTGGCCCTGCACCTGAGGCTGCCAGGGGCCACTTACGGCCTGTTCATCTTCAAAGACGTCTACATCGTCCTGTTCAGCGAGCTGTTTTGGTCGCTGGTCAACGGCGAAATCGACCGCCGCCGGGCGGTGGGCATCTATGGGTTTTTTTGCGCCGCCGGCTCTTTGGGCGGTGTGTTGGGGAATTTGCTGGCCGGGCCGGGGGCAAATTATTGGGCGTTGAGCAACGCGACCGTGCTGTGGCTCATCGTGCCGCTGTGTGCCCTGGTGGGAGGCTTTACCTCGCTGTGCACGCCACAACTGCGGGCGCCGGGCCTGGTGGCAGCGTCGCAGCGGCACAGCGAGCGTCCCTCCTTGGCGGCTTTGGTTGGCGCCTTCGGGGTGGTGCGCGGCAGCCGCCTGCTGCCGCTCATCCTGCTGCTGGTGCTCACCGCGCAGGTGAGCCTCACCGTCGCCGAGTATCACTTCAACCTCACCCTCAGCGTCGCCTACCCCGAAGCGGACGCGCGCCGTGCCCTCTACGGCTACCTCAGCGCCGCCATCAACCTTTTGTCGCTGGCCCTGCAGCTGGGCACCGGCGCCGTGGTGCGCCTGTTGGGATCGGCCGGCGTCCTGCGGGCGGTGCCGCTGAGCCTGGCGATCTGCGTCGGCGTGCAGCTGCTGCTGCCGCGCTTCGTCGGCATCAGCCTGGTGCGGCTGGTGGGCAAATCCAACGATTACTCGCTCTTTCGGGCGATCAAAGAGGCGCTCTATATCCCCTTGACCTACAAGGAGCGCACCGCCGGCAAGGCGGTGATCGACATGCTGGCCTATAGATTGGCCAAGGCGCCGGCGGCGGCGCTAATATGGGGGACCATGGCGGTGGGTGGTGAGGTTGCCTTGAGCCTGCTCAACGGCGGCCTCTGCCTCGTTTGGCTGGGAACCACCCAGGCCATCCTCCGCCGCCAGGCAGCCGAGGACGCATGCGACGACCTTACGCCCTCCCCCTAGTTATTTCGAGCGTCCTCTGTGCCGCCCTGTTGGCTCTTTACGCCTCGCCAGCGGCAGCCCGCCCCGGCGACCCCGTCTTCGACGAGCTCGGCAATGCGCCGCCGAAGACCAAGCCCGAGCTGCTGCTGCACGAGGCCGGCGAAGATCTCTCTGCTGCCCGCTTGGACTGCGAGGTGTTCGGCTGGAACCGCGCCTTCACCCAGGTGGCGGCGGTGGGCAGCGACACCCGCCGCGGCCCGCGCGGCAAGCACCGTGGTGAGGCCTTCTTGCTGGTCTACGCCCTGGGCCAGACGCTGCCGATCCACAACGTCATCTGCCACGACATCACCCACCCGGACCTGCCGCACGACCCCATCCCCATCGAGGACGCCCGCGACCTGATGTGGGTGATCGAGAACAGCTACCAGGCCATGTGGCCGCGCCGGCCGCGCTACAAGCGGCCCAAGGGGGCCATGGAGGTCAGCGTGCTGTGGGACCCTTTGCGGGTCAAAGATGGCCTGTGCACGCCGCTGGTGGGCTTCACCCTGCGTTGGCGGGGCCAGGCGCGCTTCCAGCAGTTCGTCCCCGTCGACCTGCAGGTGGACTGCCGCAACCTGCGGCACGGCGATCACCGCGTCTACTGGGGCAAGGAGGACGTCGCCGCCGCCATGGCACGCTTCGACTTTTCTACCCGGCCACAGAACGAGCGCAGCGCCCGCTTCGTGGTCTCCGCCGCCTGGTCGATGGCGCAGCCGCTCAACATCGTGGTCATGGGCCAAAACGACGTGCCGCCGGCGGTGCGCCGCGCCCTGCTCAAGCAGCTGCGGGCCTTCGGTGCCGTCCACTTCGGCGGTGCCCAGGGGGCCTACGACGACATGCGCACCGGCGACGCGCCGGGGACGAAGCGGCGCAGACAGGGCGAAACAAGCGACGGCGGCGGCAAGCCAGGGGTGGTGAGCATCCGCTACAAGGGCCCCTATTTGGACCTGGCCCGCTACCTCGGCCGCAGCACCTCGGCCGGCCGCGTCGCTCCAATCGACGACGACATGGGCAGCCTCATCAACGGCTTCCCCGACCTGCTGGTGCAGCTGGGACCTGTGCCCCCGGGGGGGCCGGCGCCGATGGTCGAGGCGCCGCTGGACGCCCGCGCTCTGCCGGGGGCGCAGGCGCCGAGCCCGCCAAGCGCCCCGCCCGCGGCCGCGCCGGCGCCTGCTGAGCAGCACTTCGTGCCAGCTCCGATGCCGGCAGAGATGCCCGATCCGAAAACGATGATCCCGCGGGCGCCGCCGCCGCCGACCTACCTCGCCCCGATCGACAAGGCCACCGACGCCGACCTCTAGTACCCCGTCTCCTCCAGCCTACTCCCGCCCGAGCACCTATCTGGAGGCTCGAGACCGATTGCGGCCGCCATCCGCCTCGCTTAGGGTTCGAAGATGCCCCAGCCGTCCTCGCCGCCCAACGCTGCCCTGTCGGCCTATGGCCTGCAGGGCTGCGCCGTCGAGCCGCTCGCCGGTGGGCTGATCAACGCCAGCTGGTGCCTGCGCCGCGGCAACGAACGCTTTATCCTGCAGCGCATGCACCCCGTCTTTGCCCCCGAGGTGCAGCTGGACTTTGCCGCCATCGGCGCCCACCTGCGGGCCGCGGGGCTGCGGGCGGCCGAGCTGCTGCCGACGCTGGCCGGCGCGCTGTGGGTCGAGCTGGGGCAGCCAGGCAGCGAAGAGAGGGCCCTGTATCGCCTGCAGAGCCACCTGCCCGGCCGCAGCTTCGCCGCCGCCGATGCCAGCCGCGCCGCCGCCGCCGCGCGGCTGCTGGCGCGCCTCCACGGCGCCCTGCGCTCCTTTGATGCGCCGCTGCGCGGCGCCCGACCACTGGCCCACGACACCGCCGGGCACCTGCGGGCTCTGCAGGCGGCCCTCACGCACCGTCCACGCCACCCTGCCGACGCACAGATCCGCCCGGTGGCGCAACAGATCCTCACGGCGGCGCAGAAGCTCCCCAGCCTGCGGGAAGCACCGCTGCGGGTGGTCCACGGCGATCCGAAAATCAGCAACTTCCTCTTCGCCGCTGAGGGCGGGCATGAGGCCACCGAGGCGCTGGCCATGGTCGACTTCGACACCTTCAACCGCCTGCCCCTGGCCATCGAGCTGGGGGACGCCTGGCGCTCATGGTGCAACCCGCTCCCCGAAGACGACCCGCACGGCGGCGTCGACCTGTCCATCCTACGCGCCGCCGCCGAGGGCTACTGTGTCGGTCTGCAGCAGCCGCTCGTCGCGGCGGAGCGCGCCGCCTTGCCCATCTGCACAGAAGTCATCGCCCTGGAGCTGGCGGCGCGCTTCGCGCGAGATGCCCTGCAGGAAACCTATTTCGGCTGGGACAGCCTGCGCTTTTCTGCCGCATGGGAGCATCAGCTGCTGCGGGCACGCGGGCAGGCGTCGCTGGCGGCGTCGCACGCCGCCCAGCGGCCGGCCATCGCCGCCATGCTGGAGGTCCTGTTTTGAGCCTCGGGCACTTGAGCCCCCGCGGAGGCAATGTTAACACACCCAGCTTTGCCGACGGCGACAAGGGGCTCCATGGAATCGAAATGTGAAACGACCAATGCCTACACCCGCAAGCTGAGCGTCCAGACCGCGGCCACCGAGGTGGACGCCGCCTGGAGCAAGGCCCTACGCAAAGTCGGTCGCAGCGCCAACCTGCCTGGCTTTCGTCCCGGCAAGGCGCCGCGGGCGATGCTGGAGCGCGCCTACGCCCCGTCGCTGCAGGATGCTGCGCAAACCGCGCTGATCGACGCGACGCTTTCTACTGCCTGCGTCGCCCACGCGATCGAGCCCATCGCCCGCCCCAACGTGCAGATAGGCGACCTGGAGCCCGGCAAGGCCTGCGACTACGTCGCCTTTCTCGAGGTGCGCCCCGAGATAGAGCTGCAGAAGCTCGAAGGCCTGGAGGTGGCGCTGCCCGCCGCGGTCGAGGTCGAGCCCCTGGTGGAGGCGCGGCTCACGGCGCTGCGCAACGAGGGGGCGCAGATCGAGCCTGTGACGGGGCGTACCCAGGTCACCGAGACCGACCTGGTAGTCATCAATTACCTCGGCAAGGTGGACGGCAAGGCCTTTGCGGGCGGCAGCGCCAAAGAGGTGCTCTTCGACGTCGAAAACTCCGGCTACATCGAGGGTTTTGCCGCCGGCCTCATCGGCGCCGAGGTGCCCAGCACCCGCACGCTGGCGCTGCGCTTCCCCGAAGATTACGGCAGCAAAGCGCTGGCGGGCCAGTCGGCCTCCTTCGAGGTCGAGCTGCTGGAGCTCAAGGCGCGCCACCTGCCGGCGCTGGACGATGAATGGGCCAAGGACGTCGGCGCCGCCGACCTGGCGGCGCTGCGCACCAAGGTCCACGGCGAAATCGAGGCCGAGCAGGCGAAGGTGGCACAAAAGGCACGCGAAGACGCGGTGCTCAAGGCGCTCGCCAGCGCCAATCCCGTCGAGGTGCCGCCGTCGATGGTCGAGAACCAGGTGGACCGCATGCTGCAGCAGAAAATCGAGCAGTACGAGCGGGCCACTGGCCAAAAGCTCAACCTGCGGCCGGAGCAGCAGGACGGCCTGCGGCGCGGCAGCCTGCAGGAGGCCGAAGACGCAGTGCGCAGCGGGCTGCTGCTGCTGGCGGCCAGTGCCAAGCTGGGTCTGCAGGTCGACGAGGCGGAAATTAATGCCGAGATTGAGAAACGCGTCCTCCGCTGGCCGGACCAGATTGACGAGGCGCGTCGGGCGCTGTCGACGCCTGAGTACCGCGAGGACCTGAAATTCAGCCTGCTCGAGGAAAAAACG
>JBBSTS010000082.1:0-6465 GCA_038235675.1 Myxococcota bacterium
ATTGAGGGCCTCACCGAGCGCGTCCGCCAGATCACCCAGCTGCGTGATCCGGCCCGCCACCTGGCGATGGGCCCCGGGCCTCGCTCGGCGCCGGGCCTGGCACCGGGGGTGTTGCTGGCCGCCGGCGAGCGCTTCGACTACGAGGACGAGCTGCTCGACTCGCAGCTGGCTCGGCGGCTGCTCGACGCCGACCTCGAGCGGGTGGGCCGGGCGGCCCATGCTGGCCTACAGAATGCGCAGCAGTTCAGCCACAGCTTTGCCGCCGACGACCGGCGGCTGCACACCACCCCGGCGCTGCGTCCAACCGCCTCAGCGGCGCGCCTCAGCGGCTTCGGCGAGCGGGTAGACCCCTACACCGAGCGGTCGGTCTGGCATAAAGGCGTCGATTTTGCCGCCCCCTGTGGCAGCGCGGTGCGGGCGCCCGCCGACGGCCAGGTGGTCTTTGCCGGCAACCGTGGCTCGGGCTATGGCAACGTTTTGGTGCTCGACCACGGCCTCGGCTACCAGACCCACTACGCCCACCTGGAAGGCTTCGCCGTGGCGCCGGGCGCGCGGGTGGAGCGTGGCCACCGCATCGCCACCGTCGGCGCCAGCGGCCGCACCCGTGCCGCCCATCTGCATTACGAGGTGCGCTATTTCGGCGTGCCCACCGATCCGGAGAGGTTCATCCTTGACTGACGTCGCCCTCGTGCTTGCGTCGCGCTCGCCGCGGCGCCTGACCCTCTTGCGCTCGGCCGGCTTTGCCGTCGAGGTGGCGCGGCCGCAGGCCGACGAAACGTGGCCCGGCGGTGACGCGGCCGCGGCCGCCATCGCCATCGCATTGCGCAAACTGGACGCGGTGGCGCCGCCGGCGCTGCCGATGTTGGCGGCCGACACCGTCGTGATGGCCGACGCCGCCACGCCTTTGGGGAAGCCGCGCGACCCAGCCGCGGCGCGCGCCATGCTCGCGACGCTGTCGGGGCGCACCCACACGGTGATCACCGGCTTTGCGCTGCGTTGGCGCGCGGCGCAGCAGCTGGGGGCGGTAAGCACCCGGGTGCATTTTCGCGCCCTGACTGCCCAAGACATCGAACGTTACGTGGCCACGGGCGAGTCGCTGGACAAGGCGGGTGCCTACGGCATCCAGGGACAGGGGGGCGCCCTGGTCGATTGGCTCGAAGGTTCCTACACGAACGTCGTGGGCTTGCCGCTGCCTGAGGTGCTCGCCGCGTGGGCGACGCTAACGGGCGGCAGCTCGGCGCCGTAGAAAGGCTTTGCATGTCGCTCAGTGCCCTGTCGCTGCTCAATGCCCTCGACATCCAGAATCACCGTTTCGCCACCCAGTGGCGCGGCTACGACGTCGCCGAGGTCGACCGTTTTTTTGCCCTGGTGGGCGAGCAAACCGGCAGCCTCACCGCCCGCATCGCCGCGCTCGAGGTCGACTTGGCGCAGCGTGACCTCGAGTTGCAGCAGGCGCAGTCGGAGACGACGCGGCTGCAGGGCAACCTGCGGCTGGGCGACGCGGAGGCGGCACAGGTGCGCGCGGCGGCGCGCCATGAGGCCGCGGAGCTGTTGCGCGAGGCCGACGCCCAGGCCAGCGAGCGCCTCAGCGCTGCGGCCCAGGAGGCCAAAGCGCTGCGCGAGCAGGTCGAGCGCCTGCGCCAGCAGCGCCAGCAGCTGCTCGAAGACATGCGCGGCGTCGTCTCCACCCACGCCCGCCTGCTCGACGTCATCGAGGCGAGCGAGCCGGCCACCGAGGCACAAGCAGGGCCGCGCGTGCTGGTGCGTCTGGGCGCCCCGCCGCCGCCGGAGTCCGATGGCACCCACCCTTCTTAGGTAAGTGTAGGGGCTATCTCCACCTGCCCGGCGCCGCGCATGCGGGCGGTGGCCAGCGCGGCGTTGGCGCGCGCCAACAGGTCGCGCGCCGAGTGGCCGCTCTGGGTGGCAAAGCCGATGGCGCCGATGCTGGCGCTGAGGCGTACGCCGGCAAACTGTTTGGTGCCGATGGCGGCGCGAGCGCGCTCGGCGACGTCGCGCAGGCGCAGGGCGACGGGGTGGGCGTCGTCGTGCGGCAAAAGGACGGCGAATTTGTCTGAGCCTAGGCGACATACCAGCCCGTCGGAGCGCAGCAGCTCACGCAGGCTGCCGGCGACGTTGACCATCGCCTGGTCGCCCGCCTCGGCGTTGGCGGCGCGGTTGACGCGCGCAAAGTCGTCCAAGTCGAGCAGCAAGATGCCGCCGACGCGCCCCGGCATGGGCTCCTGCAGGGCCCCTTCGAGGTGGAAGACGAAGGACGTGTTGTTCGGCAGGCCGGTGAGCAGATCGTTGGTGGCGCGCTCGAAGAGGTGGGCGTTATGCAGCGCTGCCGCCACCAGCGCGGCGAACTGGTCCAAAACCGCGGCGTCCACCGGTTTGCCAACGTCGGCTTTGCCTTGGGCGTACAGGGCGCCTTTGAGGGCGCCGCCGCAGATCAGCGGCAAAACCACCAGCAGCCGCACACGCAGCGGACCTTGGGCGTTGCCGAGGCCGACGGTGCTGGCGGCGATGCTGCCAGACGCGTCGGTAAGCAAGAAAGTGCGCCGCTGCGCCACCGCCTGCGAAACGTAAGCCTGGGTGCGGGTGTCGCAGTCTTTGACGTCCTGGCCTAGCGCGTCGCGGCCGCTTTTGGGGATGCCGATGGTTTTGCCGCTGTCGACCTCGAAGAAGTAGGCGAGCTCGGCGCCGCACAGGCGCAAGAGCACATCCTGGGCGCGCACGACCACCGCAGCGCTGTCGCGCAGGGCGATGAGCTCGGCAGCCTGTTGCAACAGCCAGGCGGACGCGTCGGCAAGGGGCGAAGAAGAGGTCATGGCCTTAAAAATGTACCATACTTTTGCTCGCCGACGTGGCAAACTGGTGGCAGAGATGGGCGACGACAATTCATACCGCATCGAGCCGCGCCGCATAGGCCTCGGCCAGGGGCTTGCTCCCAGCCCCGAGGACATCGAGCGCCTGCAGCAGCGCATGGCGCAGGCGCAGCACAAAAACCGCCCCAAACCGCGCAAAACCTTTGGCCAGGTGCTCGGGCGCGGCGCCCGTCCGGCGCCGTCGTCGGCGCGCCCGCCGAGCGCCGCGCCAACCGGCCGCCCGGCAGGGCCCCCCGGCGCGGCGGGGGGGACGAGCCGCAAGGCGCCCGCCTACGGCGGCGCGGCGCAGGTCAAGGCCACCGGTGAGCGGCCGGCTGCCCCGAGCCGCCGGGCGGCGGTGCTGCCGCAGGGCCGACGCGTCGTAGCAACCCTCGCCAGTACCCGCATGCCGCATGGCCTGCGCCATCCCGGCGAGCGCCACCTCTTCGGCATCCGCACCGCCATGTTGATCGTCCTCAAAGGCTAAGCTGCAGCGCGCTGAGCAGCGCGCCCAGTCGCCGGCGCGTCGCCGCGGCGTCGAAGCGGCGTACGTCGCGCTGCCCCTGGGCCAACAGCGGCCGCAGGCTGTGGTCTTGGCTGCCGTCGTAGGCGCGCAACAGCTGGCGCTCCAACCGGTCGCGGCAGGGATGGCCCCAGCGCATCTCAGGCATGAACTGGCGCCTCTGGCCGCCGTCGCCGATGGGCGCCTCGATGCTGCGAACCGGCAGCGAGTTTTGTGGCGTGAGAAAGTCGCAGTTGCCGGAGTAGGCTGGCGCCACCACCGGCAGCCCCGCCGCCAACGCGTCTGCCAGCGGCAGGCCCCAGCCCTCGCTGTGGTGGGCACTGGCATAGGCGTCTGCCCGTCTGTACAGCGCCGCCATGGCGTCGCGCGGCAGGTTGGCGTCGAAGATGGTGTGGCCGGGCAGGTGCTGCAGCCGCCATCCTGGCGCGCCCGGCAGCGTCAGCGTTTTTTGTAGGAGGTGCATGCGTGGCCGGTGCCGGCGGACGAAGGCGCAGGCTTGCTGCAACAACGCATCGTTTTTGCGCAGGTCGCGCGGCTTGGTGACGGTGAGGACGACGAAGGCATCCCGGGGCAGCTCCAGGGGCGAAAAAAATCGTGCCGCAGCGGCGCGAGGGATGGGCAGCGGCGGGTCGATGGTGTGCGGCAGAAGGCGCACCTGCGGGTGGACACGCGCAAAAATTTTTTGGCAGTAGGTCGACGGCGTCCACACCTCGTCGAGGCTCTGCACCGCCCGCTGCCAGGCGCTCGGCAGTCGGTCGGTCTCCCAAACCAACAGCCCGACGCAGAAGCGTCGGCGCAAAATCGGGCGGCGCTGCAGCAGCGGCGCCAGGGCGCGCAGATCGACGTGCAGCACGACGACCTCGGCAGCCTGTGGCGTCGCCACCTCCTCGCAGAGGCCGCGCAACAGCTGTCGGTTGCGCTGCGCCACCCGCTGCAATGAGCCGTAGGCGTCGCTGATGTAGTGTAGGCGCAGTGGTTCGGTGCGGCTCAAGGAGCCCCCGGGGCGAGACAGAGCAGGCCATATTTGAGGGCGCGGGCGATGCGGCGCTCGACGTCGGCGGCCGGGACGCGCGGCGACTGTAAGTCTGTCGCCAGCTTATCGACGCGGATCCCAGGCTGCGCCTGCACCGCCGCGATCATCGCCAGCACCAGCTCCTGCTCGCCGTGGCTGGGGAGGGCCAACGCACTCAGCCAGGTCTGCTGCAGCGCCGGCTCGCGCTGCAGCCACACCTGCGGCCACAAACGTGCGGCGGAATCGACAAAGCCGGCGCTGGCGTAGTGCGCGAAGCGGCGGCCGATGGGATCGATGAAGGGCCGCTGCGCCTGCGCCGGCGGCCATGGCAGGCGCTTGGCGTGCATCACCTTCGCCTGCAGCAGGTCGACGAGTTTGTCCGCCTGGGTGAGGAAATCGAAGTGGCTGGCCTGGCGCGCGCGGCCGGCGGCGCCCATCGCCAGGCGGCGCTCGGGATGGGCGCACATCGTGCGCATCGCCTGCAGCAGGGTTTCGGGGGCCATCACCACCCCTTCGTGCTGGTCGCGATGGCCGTAGCCGCTCGCCCCTTCGACCAGGCGCTGCACGAAGGCCAAATCGGCTGGGACCTGGGCCTGCAGGGTGGGCACCAACAGGCCGGTGCGGTCGTGCTCGACCAGCTCGGCGTAGCCGTTCCAGGCCGCCGCCACCACCGGCAGGCTGGCGGCCATCGCCTCGAGGATGCCAAGACCGTGGGTCTCCTGCAGCGAATCCGCCATGCCGAGCGCCACGTCGGCGCCGCCGAGCAATAAAACTTTTTCATGGGTGCTGACGTTTTTGCGCACCTCGAGGCGGTCGGCGCAGCGTAGCTGGGCGGCGACATGCTGGAGGTGGGCGGCATAGCCCGGCTGCGACTCACCGCCGGCGAGCACCAAGCGGCAGGTGGGAAACTCGCGCAGCAGCTGCGAGAACGCCAGCAGCAGGGGCAGCAGGTCGGCTTTTTCACTGGGCGTCAGGCGCCCGAGGACGAGCAGGACGCAGCCTTCGGCCGGCCACCCCAGCGCTGCGCGGCAGCTGGCGCGCTGCAGTCCGGCAAAGGGCTCGCCGTCGATGCCATACGGGATCACCTCGACGCTGCCGGCAAACCGCGGCGCGGCGGCGCCCATCTGCGCCTTGAGCCAGTCCTCGATCCCCTCCAGCAGGCCAAGGTAGCTGCGGCGGCCGCACGCCGAGGGGGCCACGACCGCATCGCAGGCGAGGCTGGCGCCGCCCAGCGCCTGTAGGATGGCGTCGGTGACGCCGGCGGCCGAATGAATCGAGTGCAGCATGCTGACGATGGGCATGCTGCGCTGCGCCCACAGGGCGCGGGCGCCGACGGCGCCGCTGACGAAGAGGTCGAGGCCGCACAACGCGTCGAGGCCGTCGCGCCGTAAGAGCTGCGGCAGCTGCGCGAGGTCGACCTCGTCGCGATCGAGCCCGAGGCGCTCGCCGTAGGGATAAAAATAGATCCGTCCACGCTCGTCACCCGCACCCCGCCGGCCCATCCAGCTCAAGGTGGCGCGGCCGGCGGCGGCGGCACCGAGGCCGCGCGTCAGCTCCTGGCCGGCGACGTAGGCGCCCAGGTGGGCTTTGGGCGCGCCGCTGCGGCGGTCGACGCTGGCGAGGATCCCCAGGCGCGGCAGCCTTGCCCCGGCCGGCGCCGCCCTGGCGTCGCGCTGCAGGCCGGCGATGCAACGGCGCAGCTGCGCGAGCAGGGCGGGGCTGCTGCCCAAACAGAGCAGGTCGAGCTGCCGCGGGGTGTCGGCGGCCAGGCGCTGAGGCAGCGCCGTGGTCGCCGAGGCGAGGCTGAAGTCGCCCCCGGGGCGCAAGTGGGGGGCGATGCCGACCAGCCAGCCCGCATGCTCGCCGGTGTCGATCACCACCTCGCTGTAGGCGCCGAGGCAGCGCCAAATCTGCTCCTGCTCAGCCCCCTCGCCGGGACAGATCACCACCGTGGTCGACCCCTGTGGGGGCGTCGCGGCGACCAAGGCGACGGCAGAAAAAAACCACCGCCGGCGATGGGGCCCGCGCCGCCGCGCGATGCTCGCCGCCGGCGCCACCGCCGCCGG
>JBBSTS010000083.1:0-6425 GCA_038235675.1 Myxococcota bacterium
CTGGTGCCATGGGACGTGCCACGCCTCGCGGCAGAGACGGACCGGGCGGCGTCACGTGCATCTGATATGATAAAGTCGAGTCGATGGGCCGCCCTGGCAGCATGGACACGGGCCCCGTCAGCACGGGGCCCATGGCAGTCGCAAAGACGGGTGATATGGGCGGCAGGCAATGCAACGCCCCCGCCTGCACGGGCCATGGGGCAGGCGCAAAGACTGGCAGTCCCTGTGGCAGGGGCTGCACGGCACATGGGACAGGCGCAAAGACTGGCAGGAGCTGCGCCGCCCCTGGCTGCATAAGCCTTGGCCCAGGCGCAAAGGCTGACGGCCCCTGGGGCAGGGGCTGCATGGGCCTTGGCCCAGTCGCATAGGTCGGCCGTCGCGTTCTGACTTCTGTCGTCGGCACCGGCCGAGGACCTCGTTCCAACTCAGGGAGTCCTCGCATCGCCGGCGAGACGGCAGGGCCATATGGGAGTGCCGTCTTGAGGTCGCAATCGCGTGGTGGTCCATCATGCCGCGTCGCGTCTCCGCCTTCGGTCGACGGCTCATGAGCAGAGCCAGAGGGGCGCACCCCCTGCGCGACAGCGCGTCTGGGGGCCTGTAAGGCATCGTCGCATTGTTCTTGCCCTCGGGAAGGGCGCAACTGCCCTATCGTTGCTCTATCCATCATCGACCTCACAGTACGGAGATTTACGCGGCCGCCCATCTCACCGGTTTTATCGTTATCTCGCAGGCTTAAAGCGTGAGAGCGTCCTATTAATTGCTACCTCGCTCTATCATGCCCGGATGCGACCAAGCAAGGCGGGCCGCAAAGCCGGTGCTGCCAGCGGACCCCATGGCCACTTCCGTAAATCATGAAGGCGCAATCGCTGAGCAACGTTCGCGGGCAGCGGGAAAAAGATTTGACGCAGCGTGCCTTGACCTTCTCGTAGGTGCAGCAGAAGGGTAGCGATGTAATTGTGCTTCACCTTTGAGGTCGGTCATGCCGCGTACGCCCAGCCCTGCGATTTCCAGATCCAGCACCACGACCATCGTTACGGAACCCAATTTGGCGTTGCCCCCGCCGGCCAATCCCCTGGCCGACCTGCACGCCTCCATCGGCGCGGACAATTGGGATCGTGATGCTTCCCCCGTCGCGGCCAGCGCCCAGCTCGTGCAGACCTCCCGTTTGGCGCCGCCCCCAGCGGCGGCAGCGGGCGCGTCGGCCGAACGCGCTTATGCCCTCGCACAGTTTTCCGCCTATTACGCCACGGCAAACGCGAGTGTGGCGGCCGCGATGTCCTTACACGCGCAAGGTCAGGTGCATGCGGCCCTACAGACCTTCCGCCGCGCCTATCGCCAGCTGCTCGAGGAAGGCCGCCCCAACGAAGTGTGCGCCCTGCAGCCGCAAATCGAGGCCTGCCTGCGCGAGCTGGACCGGGCTCGCCGGCGCACGCCGGGCTAACGCGTCAACGACGAGACTGGACTCGGCAGCGATAGGACCGCAGCCTGCATCGCCGGCGCGGGCAAGGGCTGTTGCCCTGACCAGGCGATGCAAGCGCTTTTAGGGCACTCGTGGGTCAAAATCAAAGTCAAAGTTCTCCACCCAATGGGCCGTGCGCTCCATGATCTCTTGCTGCAGCGCGAGGGCTGGTTTAGAGTTGGGGCTCAAAGTAAGGACCCGATCTACCAAGTTTTGCGCCGTAGCCAATTCATTGTGCACAATCGCACAAGTGGATTGGCCCAAAAGGCCGTTCACGTTATTCGGCGCCAGCTCCAGCAAGACCGTGTATGCAGGCGTAGCCTTGAGGAAGCGCTTCTGCATGCGCAGCGCGTCGGCATAGCCGAGATGTGCCGCCACTGCGTGAGATTTATCTGCGCGCAGAGGTGCAAAAGCAACTTCGGCTTCAGGTCCCATGCCGAGATCTTGCAGGGATTACGCCCGAACCATGGCTAATGCGGATGTCGAAAAGCCTGCCTTGACGGCGCGCTCGCAGGCTTGAATGGCTTCCTGGGGTCGTTGCAACTTCTGCAGGGCGCTGGCGCGCGAAAACTCCGTGGCCCGCGACCTATTGGGTGCGGCCGAGGGTGGCCTGGACGAAGTGCTAGCCACCACCCCGCGGGCCAGTGCCTGCAGTTCCGACGTAGCCTTCTGACGGCCGACCTGTGCGGCTCGGTCGGTGGGGCGAAGCATCAAGGTACGGTCGAAGGCCCGCAGGGCGCCAGCCCAATCGCGCTGTTGGACTTTGCCCTCGGCCACGCCGCGACGAGCTGCACGGCGCGCCCCCACCTGGCCTGATCATGCTTTATTATCAGACCCTTCGCCTGGCTTAGCGACATCGCTGCTGCTGCTCAAAGGCCCGTCCCAAGGCGGACATGGCCCTAACGCAACGTAGGTAAAGAGGCGGCCGTCGACGGAAAAATTGGCGAAAGTATCGTTGGTGCGCACGCAGCGCAACTGCTCGCCACCGTAGGCCGCGCGCCAGGTGAGCCTGCCGCCGTCGTGACGCTGGTAGGCGGTAAAGGCGGCAAAAAGATAGTCTTCAATGGGGGTGCCGAGAGGCGCATGCGAGCCCACGTGGTATGCGGCGGAGCGGGCCGCGGCCGACCACAGCTCGTCGCCGTTACGCAAAAAACTACTTGGGTGGATACACTTCTCGAGTAGCGCCCTGAGGGAGCGAAGCGGCAGGCGGCTTAGCAGGTTGGCGCCGCCCACGCTAATGGGCCGCGCCGCCTGGGTGGTCTGCCGCTGGCGCAGCCGCAGCAGCACCGCCATCGGCGCCTCCTGCGCCTTTTGCGTCTCCTCCTGCGGATTGGGCTTAGGAAGGCTGTGCGGGCTCCACATGGCGTTCGACAGGCGATCGATGTTGGACAGGACCTCCCGCAGCGAGGCTGGGCGACGCCAATGGCTGACGGTCTGCCAGGGGGTCGTATCGAAATCGAGCGCGGTCGGCACGGCGGCGGTCCGCGTCGGCTCTGGTGTCGCCGTGGGGCTGGCGCCGGCCTTCTTCTGTGGCGACCGAGGACTCAGCGGCGCTGCGTCCGGCGATTGGGCTGCGGGCTCCTGGGTCGCCCTCCGCTGCGGGTTGGCGCGCTGCGTTTTAGCACGGCGTGCTTCTCTACCCTGCGGCCGCGCACGCGACCCCTTAGGTTGCAGCGACATGTTTTCGAGGTCGGCGATGGCTGCGGCGGACAGGCGAGGAAGCGGTGCCTTCGCAGCCTCTTGGCGCGGCGCCATCAACGCTTCAAGGTGGTCCATGGCGGCATCCATCTCCGCCACCAGGGTGAACAGTTGACGTTCGTGCAGCACCAAAAAGGCCACCTGCTGGTCGAGCGTGCCTGCGGCCAACGAGGCCCGGCCAAAAGCGTCAACCTTGCCCACCAGTTCGGTCAAAGCGACCATGTCGCTCGCCCGCACCCTGGTTTCAGCCGCCGGCTGGCGCAAATGGGCCTCTGTACGTCGTAAGCAGGCCAACCCCTGGCTGGCCAGTCGTTCGGGCAGGACCTTGCCGGCAGGATCGGCCACCGCTAGATATTTTCGCGGGTTGACCGGATCTGCTGTGCCGGACTCAACCTTGATAACCGCAAGGGTGTTGATTTCCTCGACGTCGCTGAGGCTGCTGAAGTCGCCCTGCGCCTTCGCAAAAGCTATCACGGCCGCAGCCCCACGGGCAGGATCGACCCCCGTAAGCCCCTGCTTGCGCAGCAGCCTCTGGCACTGCTCGGCGGAAAGTGGCCGGGCAAGGCCCGTCTGCAAGTCGGGCCGACGCTCCCCGGCATCGAGCCAGCGGCCGGGGCATGCCTGTGGCGTACGACGGCGGCCTACATTGATGGCAAGGCTGAAGAGCTGCTCGACTGCGGCCAGATAGTTCGTGGCTCCGAGGCGCAACGAGGGTACATGGCGCACGGCCAGGGCAGTGAAATAAAGTACCTTGTTGTCCAGCACCACCGCGGCGCTGGTGTGATCCAAGCCGAGGGGATCCAAGCTGCTCAGGCCCCCTGTCGATGCCGCGCCCACCAGTGGCGAGATCTTTTGTAAGGTTTGCTGATGGCCCTGTACTGCGCTGATAAAAACGCCAGCAATGGTGGGCGGCAGCAGGCTCAAACATGCCTGAACTCCCTCGAGTGTGTCCTTCACGGCGGCGTAGCGGTCATGGAAGTTGAGGTAGGCGTCCGCGTCGAACTTTTCTGCCCGGTCGACGGCAGCACGAACCAGTTTCCGGGCCGGCCGCTCCAATTTAATGGAGCGAGCGATGCAGTTAAAATTCTCGGGCAGGCTGCTCAAGCTTTGCTGCATTGCATTAAGGTGCACGAGGCGGCGCTGGCGGTCGTCGGGCTCTGCCGGCAGGCTGGCGTCCGCCGAGCTTGCCGAATTTGGCACCTCAGCCGTGCGCAGGGTGCCCTGCGGTTTGTTCTGACCGGTGTTTATCACCCTTGTCGACCTCAGCTTTTTACTAAGTTTAGTGTACGCGACTTGCAACTTTCCACGAAGTTCGCGGTTTTGTCTAGACCTACCTCTGCAACTGCCGCAGGGCCTGTTGCAGCAGCGCCTGCACCGCCGCCAAGGTCTCTTCTTTTTGCTGCCATTGCTCGGGGGCGGGCTGTGGCCCGTCGTCATCGCCATAACGCGGACTCGGGCAGGACTGCAGCAAGCGTGCGGCCTGATTCATCAAGGGCGTGCTGAACCTCCGCAACTGACCGTGTGCGAGGTTGATGCCATCACCCGACCCACATCCCACGTCGGTCAAGAGACGCTGCAGTTCAGCCGCGCTGGGGCCCTCGCTTTCGGAGATCCCTATCACCTCAGCGAAAGTGTCGACGCCAAAGCGCAGACGACCCAACTGCTCGGTGCGGGTGCGGAACAGCAGGTTGTCGCCGAGGGCGCTGAACTGCAGCTGGGTGATGTCGGCCTGAGCGGGTAGGTGCAGCCTGACGGCGGGGGCACGCCGGGTGCCGTCGGCGATGGACAACACCCCGCCTGGGTGAAGGGTCAGCCGCATGGCATGATCGGGCGACAGGTGCAGGTGTTTTGCCCCTTCGAGTTCCATGCTGGCGAGGGAAGCACCCGCATTGGGACGAGCATAAGTTGACACCCGGCAGCCATCGACACAGACGAGCACCCTGCCATCGTCCGACCACACTGGCTGACTGGCAGCGTTCTCCCAGCGCAGCCGTTCGCCTAGCCGACCGCCACGGCGACCGAAATAGAAGCCCCCCTGAGCCAACTGCGTCAAGTAGCTGTCGCCATGCGCAGGAAACCAAAATCGGCTCGCGGCTGAGGCGGACAGCACACACTGGCGGGCGCCGGACTGGAGGCTTACCTGGTCGACGTTGCCATCCTGGGTCCCCTGAACAAGCAGCGCCTTGCCGCCATCGACGAACCAGGCACGCGCGGCGGTCACCTCCAACAGGTCGACTTCCCCCAAGCTGGCGACGACCACCTGCGCCTGCCGATGCCAAAGAAGCCGCTGCCCATCCGGCGACAGAGTGAGCGCATGTGTCGCTGCCTCCTCTGGCAGGGCCATGGCCTGCGTATTTCCGTCCACAGTACAGGTGACCTCTGCGCGACATGAACGCGACGGCGCTGCCTCGATGACGGCGTAAAAAGCCCCGCCTGCGGCGATACAGGTCTGCACGGCGGTCGGCGGCAGGCGCAGAAATTGCGGCGCGCCAAGCGGCAGACCGCGACGATAGCCCACCTGCGCCCGCAGCGCCCGGCATATTCCCAGACGCAGGGCCTTGCCGCTTAGAAGGGCAAGCGAGGTGCGGCTGACGGTGCCAAGCGATCCGTCCACCTCCACCTGTGCCAGCAGCAGTTGGCGGCCCGCAGGCGACGCCAAGCAGGCGGCCACACAGGGCGAGGCGGCGGCAAAACGCAACAGGTCGAGCAGGGGCAGTGTCGGCAAGATCTGTCGTGCAAGTACGTCCCGCAGGGGCCACCAAGGGTCATCATGGCGACCCGATCCCGGCTGCTGCGCTGCGACAGTGGGTTGGCCGCAGGCATCTCCGGTCGACGCGCAGCTCTGCGGCCGCTCTTGCAACAGGTCGCTGCGACGCATAGCACCGAAAGCTGCGGCGGACGAGGGCACCTCGGCGGCCCCGTCACCACGAAAGGGGGCGCTTCTCGAACTTTGTTTTGGTCGTCCCGCCGCGAAAATCATCTTTTAGCCGATCTGCTGGATGCTCTACTTGCGACCTACATAGCCGACCCATCAAGGCCCGTCGAGACCTGCGACAGCTGCGACAGCTGCGCCGGCGTGAACGCCTTCAAAGGGCGGCGCGGTGCTTCAGCTGGTCAGCGCACAATTCTGTCTGTTCAACACCTGGATGGCCGTTTGGCGGCGCTCGATGTCGTCCTGACTGCCGCTTGCCGCGGCTTGAAGCTCAGTTTCGGCTGAAGATGGGTTTAGCACCCCAGCTTTAAGATGGGAAATTTTTGTCCGGACCCC
>JBBSTS010000084.1:0-6360 GCA_038235675.1 Myxococcota bacterium
CAGCAGGGCCCGCAGCGGCAAATTTTTCACGCTCATTTTGAGGCTGTGAACCCCCAGCTGGGCATCGCCGCGCCAGCGGGCGCTGCCGTGGACCTGCAGGCTGCCGCGCTGGCTGGCCTCGGCGCCGCCCCAGGCGATCCTCAGCGGGTCGAGGGTCAACATGTCGCCGCGCCACGATCCCTCGCCCTGGAGGTCGTCCAAACGCACACCGGCGAAGCTCAGCGGCGTGCCGCGCAGGCCGAAGCCTAGGCGATGGCCGTCGCCCAGCGGCGTCGCCGTGGCCTGCAGCTGCGCGCCGCCGTGCAGGACCTTGGCAAGGCTCGGCGGCAACAGGGCGCGCAGGGCAGGGTCCTCGCCGTTGACCTGCAGCTGCAGGCTGCCACGCGCCTGCGGCGGCGTGGGCGCGCCGGTGTTGCGCGTCGGCGGCAGCTGCAAGTTTCCCTGCAGCGCCAAATCCACCCCGACACCGCGCAGGGTGACGCGCGCGACGTCGACGCCGGCGGCCAAAGGATCCCACGTCGCCCGCAGCTGCTGCCACTGCAGCGCCATGGCCTGCGGCCTGCCGTCGCCGGGCCCCCGTGGCAGCGCCAGCTTGGCCGTAAAGTTGCCCGAGGTCAGAACCTTTCGGCCGGCGGCCTGCACAGACCCATCATGCAGCTGCCCCTCTTCCAGCCGCAGCTGCATGGCCGGCGTCGTCCACGCCACCTGCAGGCCGTCGACGCGCACCGCCACCAGGTCGATGGGCAGCGGCAGTGAGGCCGGCGGCGCCTCGTCGGCCTCTGGCGGCGCGGGCCGCCGCGGTGCGAAAGCGCGCAGCAGCGCCAGCGGCTGGTCGGCGCCGGCCTGATGCGCCCGCAGCTGCAGACCGCGCAGGGCGAGCCGCGCGACGCACAGCCGCCGATGGCGCAGCAGGGGCCACAGGCGCACCTGTAGGTCCAGCGCCTCTAGCCGCAGCGCGTCGCCGGCGGGCGTCCCACCCGGCGGCCGCACCTGTAGGCCCTGCAGCCGTAGGCTCAGGGGCAGGCGCCATTCGAGGCGGTCAACGTCGAATTGGCCGCAGAACTGCTTCTCCAGCTGCGTCGCCACCAGGCGCCCGAGGCGAGGACCGTTGACGGCGAAGCGCAGCACCCCCACGCTCAGCGTCAGACAGGCCAGCATGCCGAGGGCCGTCCACCCGAGCAGCCGGGCGCTGCGCCGCACCAGGCGCTGCAGGCGCACCTTTTGGTCGTTTTCCATCCCCCGTTCTTGGTGGCCCGAGGATCAAAACGCAAGGCGCTGCGCCGCCAGCAACCCTTGCATTGGCGCGGGGGCCGAACCATAGGAGGCGCATGAACAACACACTGTATCCTCGCCCCTTGACCCTTGCCCTGTTGGCCGTCGTGGGCTGCGCCCACGCCGTCCCCACCGTGCTGGCCGAGTCCAGCAGCAGCGCCGCCCAGGCGCCCCTGGCGCGCACCGCCAGCGCCACCTTGGTGCCGCTGGGCAAGCACGCGGTAAGTGGCAGCCTGTTGCTCACCGAGCTGGCCGCCGGCGGGGTGCAGATCGTCGGCAGCGTCCACGGCCTGGGGCAGGGGGGGCTGCACGGCTTTCACGTCCACGAGAAGGGCGACTGCAGTGCCGCCGACGGCATCTCGGCCGGCGGTCACTTCAATCCCACTCAGGCGGTGCACGGCGATCCGGCGGCGCCTGGCTCCCACCTGGGCGATTTAGGCAACCTGCAGCCCGACCATGCAGGCAACGCCGCGGTATCGATCGTCCGACTCGGGGTCGATTTGACCGACGGCCCGCGCTCCTTGGTCGGCCGCGCGTTCATCGTCCATCAGGGCGTCGACGACCTGCACGGCCAGCCGGCGGGCAACTCGGGCGAGCGTATCGCCTGCGGCCTGATCCGGCTGACCCAGCAGGCCGCCGCCGGCGGCAGGCGCCTGCCCTGAGCACCCCACCGTCGGCTGCACGTGCGGGCGATGGGTCCGCTGACGCCGCCGCCCCTGCCGCCCTCACCCGCGCGCCCCTGGCATGGGTCAGCGGCGCCAGCCGCGGCATCGGCCGGGCCTGCACCCTGGCGCTGGCCGCCCAGGGCTTCGACGTGGTCGCCATCAGCCAGCGGCCGCAGCCGGCGGTAGACGAGCTGGCGGCGGCGCTCGACCGTCTCGGCCGGCGCCTGCTGCCGGCCTTCTTCGACGTCGGCGATCCGACGGCGCAGCAGCACGCCACGCAGCTGCTCGCTGAGCATGGTTGCCCGGCGGCCCTGGTGAACAACGCCGGGATAAGTGAAGACCGCCTGTTCGCCCGCCTGTCCCGGCAGGATTGGCAGCGCCTGCTGGACGTCAATTTGACCGGTTTCTACCACCTCACCCAGCCGGTGAGCCGCCAGATGATGCGGCAGCGGCGCGGCTCGATCGTCAACATTTCCTCCTTGGTCGGCCAGCGCGGCAACCCCGGCCAGGTCCACTACGCCGCCAGCAAGGCGGGCCTCATCGGCGCCACCAAAGCCCTGGCGCTGGAGTTGGCGCCGCGCCAGATCACCGTCAACGCCGTCGCGCCCGGCCTCATCGCCACCGACATGGTCGCCCACCTGCCGGCCGAGACGGCCGCGCAGGTGCCCCTGGGGCGCCTAGGGACGCCGGAGGAGGTGGCGGCGCTGGTCGCCTTCCTTTGCTCGGACGCATCGCGCTACATCACCGGCCAGGTGCTGGCGGTCAACGGTGGCCTATACGTCTAGACGATTGCCGCATGACGAATGCCCCCCCATGTGGTAAGTTTCCCCATGTTAAATTTTGATCCGTCTTCTTCCGACGAAGGCTCTCCCCCCAAACGCCTGCGCTTTGCGTCCCCCCCGACCGACTTGGTCGGCTCCCCCAAGCCCACGTCCACGCAGCGCCGCCTCAGCGACTACTTCCGCGCCAGCAGGTCGGGCCCCAGCGCGTCGCCGGTCAGCTGTGAAGGCCTTGGCGGGCGGCCCACCTTCGGCGGCGGGCTTTCGTCGCCCTCTCCAGGGGCGCGGCCGTTGCAGCCGCGTCGCCTCCTCGCGTCGCTGCCCTTTGCGCTAAGTTCGCCGCCGAAGTCGCTCGCTTCTCCGCCAGCGCTTGGCGCATCCACAGCAGAGGCGCTGCCGCAACCGCAACTACAGCAGGAGGCGCAACCCGCGCCGCTGTCGCTTCGAGGCGTCCAGGCCATCGTCCTGCCGGGTTCGAGGCCGCTGGTTTTTCGCAAGATGGAGGTGGCCACGCAGCGCGAGGAGGTGCAGCTGGCCCAGGGGCTGCTGGACCAGGATCTGCGCGTGGTCGTCAAGGTGCAGACCTACGTCTGGCGCCGGGGAATGAAGAAAAAACGCACCCCATTCGTTGCCAAGGAGCGCATCAGCGCCGAGGCGCGGCTGACCCATCGCTGCGCGCGCGCCGACGAAGCCCACGCTGTGGTGCATGCCTTCGACGACCGCGTCGGCTTCATGACCGCGCCGCAGGGCCTGGTCGACCTACGCTCTTTGCTCGCCGAAAATTTGGACCGAAAAGGGGAGGCGCTGACGCCGCCGCAGCGCGCCGCCCTGGCGCTGCGCTGTGCCCCTGAGCTGTTGCGCCACCTAAAGCGTTGCGCCGACCACAAGGTGGTCTTCGCCGACCTGAAGCCCGGCAACGTCGTGCTGCGCCGCGACGGCACGGGCATGTTGATCGATTTCGGCGAGGCTTACTCGATCCCCCAGGACCCCGCCGACCCCAGGCCATTGGAATTCGCCATGAATTATTCGCCGCCCTGGGTCAACAGCCAGGAAGGCACCAACTACGCCAGTGACGCCTTCGCTGCCGGCCTCGTCCTTTTGGAGCTCGCCTTGGGCGTCGAGGGCCAGCTCAAAATTCGCAACCTCGACGTGGGCACCGACAAAATGGCGACGTCGAGTCAGCAGCTCGAAAAATTGGACCCCGAAAATTGGCAGTCGACCCGTGCCCAGGTCGCAGCGCACAGCGACGCGCTGGCCGCCGCCATCTTCGACCACCTGCTGCTCCCCAAGGCCGACTACGACCCCGCAATGCTAACGGAGTTGGCCGACAGCCTCGAGAAAGCCAGCCGCGCTGACGTCGCGCCGCAAACACAGGCGCAGCTCGACGCACGGCTGGAGGCATGGGAAAACGCCCACAGCGGTTGCTTGGCTTTGCTGTCGGCAGGCGTTGGAGAGCTTAAGGACTGAAAGCAGAAATAGTTATTGGAGGCGCGGGCCGGAATCGAACCGGCGAAAAACGGTTTTGCAGACCGCTGCGTTAACCACTCCGCAACCGCGCCGTCTTCTGCTCAGTACCCGATCGGCGGGCGACTTCGCAAGTTTATCTGGCGTGCACGGTTTTGCTGCGGCCGGCGGTGGCCGCTAAGGTAAGGGGATGCGCCGCCGCCATGAAGAGCCTTCCGCCGCCACCGTGGCCCCTTTGGCGCTCGAGTCTGCTAGCCCGCCACCGGTACCGCGGCGCTACGCGCTGGCGCGTGCCTTGCTGCCGCGCGTCGAGCCGCCAGCGGCCCTCGCCGCGAGCCAGGCTCCGACGCCGCCTGTAGGTCCTGCAGCCCCAGGAGGGCCGCCGGCGCTCGCCTCGCTGCCGCGCCAGCCTCCCGCCGGCGCGCCCACCGTACGCATCAGCCCACCGCCGCCGCGGCCGGCAGCGCCCGTGGCCGAGGCGCTGCTGGCGCAGACTGCCCAGATGGCCCTGTTGCGCACCTCCCCCGACGGCAGCCTCTCCTTCGACATCGCCTTCGGCGAGACGGCCTTCGGCGATTTGGCCTGCACCATCACCCTGCAGGCCGGCCACACCCAGGCCACCTTTCGCGTCACCGACCCCAACGCGCGGCGATTGCTGGAGGCGGAGGCTGGCCGCCTGCGGGTGGGACTGCAGGCGCGCGGCCTCAAGGTCGATTCGGTCACCGTCATAGAAAGTTAGTCCGCACCTTCGGCAAGCACCGGGCTCGGCGGCTCTGCTGGGCTGCAGCCCAGCTGCCCCAACACCGGGCCGAGCAGCTCCAGGCGGCCCTCGTCGACGAACAGCTGCGCGCCCTGAGCGTGGGTCGTGCCGGAGGCGAAGCGCAGCTCCACGGGGCCGTCGCCGTCCAGGCGCGCCGCTTTGCCGTCGTAGCGGGCGGTGGGGGCATGGAGCTCGCCGCTGGGGTGATCCACCACCGCCTGACAGAAGGTCGCCGCATCCTCGCCCAGTGCCAGCGTGCCGGCGCGGGCGCGGACGAAGAAGCTGGCCTGGTTGGGGCTCTGGGCCAGCCGCTGCAGGCAGATCTGCTCGGCGCACATCCACTGCCGGTCGCCGCTGGCGCGCTGCGCCGTGCCGCGCCAGACCACCTGCTCGTGGCGGCGCTCCTCGAAGCGGACCTGCTGCAGGGTGAACTGGCGCTCGGGCACCTCCTCGTCGGAAGCCGGCGGCAGCGGGGTGGCGGTGGAGCAGCCGGCCAGCGCCAGGGCCAAAAGCGCACCTCGGGCCCTGCCGCCAGCGCGCCGAGATGTTAAGCTGCCAGGCATGGTCCCCTCGCTCTATGACCAGCTCGGCGGCGAGCACAAGCTGCGTGCGATCATCGACCGCTTCGTCGAGCGCATGGTCGGCGACGTACTCATCGGTTACTTCTTCGCGCGCGTTGCAAAGCCGCGCCTCAAATCCCAAGAATACGACCACGCCGCCGCCTTCTTGGGGGCGCCGGTCACCTACGCCGGGCGCCCCATCGCCAAGGCCCACGCCCGCCACCGCATTGCCCTGGGCCACTTCAACCGCCGCCGTACCCTGTTGCGGCAGGTGCTGCAGGAGCACGCGGTCCGCCCCGACATCGTCGCCGCCTGGCTGGCCCACCAGGACAGCCTGCGGGCCGCGGTGATGGGCGAGGCGCCACCAACCTGACGTCCTGGCGCCGAGCTCTGCGCCGCGATCCATGCTGCCGCCGGGGCGTCAACTTCTTTGCGCCCCGCGGGGCCCCAGGGCATCCTACGGACATGCCTCCTGCCATAACCGTCGCATCGATGGCCCTCTGTGGCCTGTTGTGGGGCGCCTGGGCTTCGCCCGCCGCGGCGGCCACGCCGCAACGCGCAAGCAAACGGATGACGCCGAGCCCGGTGGTCACCACCTTCGACGACACCCAGGGCCGCTTTCACCTCGGGCTGCCGGCGGGATGGACCTTTGCGCCGCAGCCCGGCGACACCGGCGGCATGTACTTTCGCCGCATGCAGAACAAGGTGCCGGCCAACGCCGTGGTGCGGATCATGCAGTTCAACCTGCCCATCGAGCTGCAGGCCTTCGCCGCCCGCATCGCCGCGGCCAGCGACCAAGAGCCGGGCTTTCACCTGCTGCAGTCCGAGCCCATTCTCATCGGCTCGGTCACCGGCCTCAA
>JBBSTS010000085.1:0-6352 GCA_038235675.1 Myxococcota bacterium
CACAGACCACCACGGTGGCGTTGTTGGGGGCGTAAAAGGCGCGGTAAAAGGCGCGCAGGTCGTCGAGGGTGGTGGCCTGCAGGTGCGCCATGCTGCCGATGGTCGGCCAGCGGTAGCTGTGCTGGGTGTAACACAGCGAGATCAGGCGCTCGCCCAAGGTGCCCACCACCGAGTCGTCGACGCTCATGCGCCGCTCGTTCTTGACCACCTCCAGCTCGCTGACGAAGGTTTTTTCGTCCAGCTGCAGGTTGACCATGCGGTCGGACTCGAAAGCCATCACCGTCTGCAGGTTGTCGCCACGGGCGGCCAGCGCCTCGGTGTAGTAGGTCCAATCCACCCAGGTGGCGGCGTTGGTCTGGGAGCCACGGCGCTCCATCTCCCGGTCGAAGTCGCCGTTGGGGTGGCGCGCAGTACCCTTGAACATCAGATGCTCGAAGAGATGCGCCAGGCCGGTGCGATGCGGATCCTCGTCTTTGCTGCCTACCTTGAACCAGGTCTGGTAGGCGAAGATGGGCGCCAGCATGTTGGGGGCCAAAAGGAGGGTCAGGCCATTGGCGAGGCGGAAGCGGCCGGCCTGCAGGTGCTCGGAGAAGCGATGGGCGCCGTCGCAGGTGATGGACACGCCGCTGCGCTCGGCGACGGTGGCCGCGGCGGCCGCGAAGGCCGCGAAAGTTGCAGAGTCCCCCATCGCCGCCGTTGTACGCGCCCTGCGTGCCTGGGCGCAACCGCCAGCGGTTGCCAAGGCCGCGGCGTTGCGTTAAGCAGCGCGGCGATGGATCACGAGACAACCTGGCTGAACTATCTTCCCGGCTACGCCGCGACAGAGACCTTCTTGCGCAAATTTGGCCTCGGCGTCCTGGGCCACCCGGCCGAGGCACAGCACGTCCTCGCTGCCTTACTCGTGGCCCTGATAATGGGCATGCTCGCCATCGTCGTGCGCCGCGACATGGGACGCGCCGGCGAGAACGCCGTCGTCCCAAACCCTGGAATTTCGCTGCGTAACCTGCTCGAGGTCGTCCTCGAAGCGCTCTACCAACAGAGCCGCCAGATCATCGGCCCCGACTGTGCGCGCTATTTCCCAGTGCTCGCCACCTTCGGACTGTTCATCTTCGTCTCCAACTGCCTCGGCCTCATTCCTGGCTTCAAGCCCCCCACCGACAACTGGAACACCACCTTCGCCTGTGGCCTGTTGGTATTTTTCTATTACAATTACCACGGCCTGCGCACCCACGGCTTCGGCCACCTCGCCCACATGGCCAACCCGGTCGGACAGCGGTGGGGCTGGTTGTTGGCACCGCTGATGTTCCCCATCGAGCTCATCAGCCACTGCGCTCGGCCCCTGTCGCTGGGCGTGCGCCTGGCGGCCAACATGCTCGGCGACCACGCCGTGCTCATGGGCTTTTTGGGCCTGGTGCCCATCTTGGTACCGCTGCCGTTTATGGTTTTGGGCCTGATGGTGGCGGCGGTGCAAACCCTTGTTTTCGTGCTGCTCAGCATGGTCTACATCGGCATGGCAACTGCCGGCGGACATGACGCGCAAGCCGACCACGGCCATTAACGCCAACTTACCTTTTTGAACAGGAGTAGAAGATGATGCTGCAGACCGTAAAAAACTGGGGGCTTCGCCTCGCCGTGCTTTGCTTGGCCACCTCGCTGCCGGCCATCGGCTGGGCCGCCGAAGCCGCCACGACGGGCACGGCCAGCGCCGCCGGCAGCCAGCTGGGCTTGGTCGCCATCGCCATCGCGCTGGGCCTGGGCCTGTCGGTGATCGGTGCCGCCCTCGGCCAGGCCAAAGCAGCAGCAGCAGCCCTCGAGGGCATCGCGCGCAACCCCAACGCCGCGGACAAGGTTTTCGTGCCGCTGCTCTTGAGCCTCTCGTTCATCGAGTCGCTGGTGCTGTTCGTCTGGGTGTTGATGTTTTTGCTGCTCGGCAAACTGGCCTAGGGGCCATCGCAAAAATCCGCTACGACGGGCGGGGTTGGGCGAAGTTGGCCCATCCCCGCCTTTTTTTTTGGCGCGTGTGACCTAAGGCGCTGAGAGGTGCGCCGCCCAGGCAAGGCTGAGCCAGCCGACGATGAAGGCCAGGCCTCCAAGTGGCGTGATGGCGCCGACCCATCGCACGCCGGTCAAGCCCATGAGGTAGAGGCTGCCACTAAACAAAAAGATCCCCACGACGAAGCTGACGCCGGCGAGGATCCCCCAAGGCGCCGGCAGCTTGCCCGCCTGCAGCCCCAGCGCCAGCAGCGCCAGGGCATGGATGAGCTGATAGAAGACGCCAGTCTCAAAGGCGGCCAGCAGCGCTGGGGCGAGGCGGCCACGCAGGGCGTGGGCCGCGAAGGCACCCAGCCCGACGCCCGAGGCACCGGCCAAGGAGGCGCAGAAAAGCAAAGTCTTGTTCATCGCTTAGCGCTAGCACACCGCCGCCGCGCCAGCGAGGCGGCGGCGCCTACAGCCCACGCCTCAATTCTGTAAGACGAGCAGGGTCACCGAAAAGGGGGGCAAGGTGATGACGTCGCCGAGGCAGGCGCTGGCGTCCTGGGCGCCAATGGCCTGGGCACCGTTGGCGGCCGCCGTGGGCGTCAGCAGCTGGCCGTTGAGGCGCATGGCGGTGCTGATGTAGCCGGGTGCCTGCAGCAAGTAGCTCTGCGCCCGCTTGGCACTGAAGTTGGCCACCTGCAGCCGCACCGTCTGCGCCTGCTCGGCCTTGTTGACCAACATCACCCGCAGGCTGTTGTCGGCGCTGTTGCGCGCCGCATGAATGGCGACCTGCGCGACCCGGTCGCTGCTGCTGCCGATCCATTGGTCGCCGAAGAGGTTCGCGAACATCCAGTAAGTGTAATACTCCGGCCGCAGGCCGTTTTTCTCGTCCAATAGGGTGTAGAGGTGCTGCCTCTCCGCTTTGAAAATGAACTTGAAGATGGCGCCCGTCCCCTGCTCGCCGTAACGTGCCAGTGCGTCGGCTGCCCAGATGGCCCCCACCGCCTGGTCGCTGTAGCCGGCGCCGGCCGTGTAGCCGGGGTCCTCGGCAAACTCGTCGATCCATATCTGTGCCTTGGGGCTATACGTGGCGAGCTTTTGGCGCAGTGCCGGCATCACCGTGGCGGCAAAGTCGAGGCCTGCCGGGGGCCAGTCGAGGGCCGTCTCGTTGAGCAGGTGGGCGACGCTGGGGAAGGAGGAGCCTGCGGGGTTGGCACTCTCGCCGGGCGGTGACGAGTAAAGGGGGTAATAGTGCCAGGCGACAGCGTCCATCTGCGCCCCGGCACCGGCGAGAATGGGGGTCATCCAATCCACCGACTGGTGCTCGCCGAGGATGTTCTCGCCGCTGAGCAGCTCGCCGCCCACCAGCTTGATGGTGGGATCGACCGCCTTCATGGCCGCGGCAAAGCGTAGATAGGCCGCCGCATAGAGCTGCGGGGTGTGGGCGACGTCGAGGCCCTGGACGTCCGGCTCGTTGCCGATCTGAAACCAGGTGACGCCGTACTTCTTGGTGACGTTGAGGTAGGCGACCAGGGCGGCGGCGTTCTGCGGCGTGCCACTTTCGATGTTGACGGCCACGAACGGCTGCGCCCCCACCTGGCGGCACAAAACTATGTAGGCGTCGAGCAGCGCCGGGGTCAGGTTGAAGCTGCCTTCGGGGCCATCGGCCGTGAACTGATACTTTTGGCTGAGGTGGCCAGCGGGAAAGCGCAGCATACCGGGGTGCAGGGCCGCGAGGTAGGCGACGAAGGTGGGGTCGGCGCGCGGCACGAAGTCGGCACGATTTTGGTCATAGAGGTTCATGGCGGTGAGGTTTTTGCCCACCGCCAGCGGCTGGACGGCGCCCTGCGGCCCCTTGCCGGCATCGATCTGCAGGTTGACCGCGGCGGTGCCGCCGCCCTGGCAGCGCAGCGCCGAGTCGGCGCTGGGAGCCAAAGGTCCTGCGCCCGCCGAGGAGGCAGCGCCGCTGCCCGTGGCGGCAGCGCTGCCGGGTGCCGTGCTGCTGCCGAGCCCGTCAGGGCGCATGCAGCTCACCGAGGTGAGCAGCAGAACAAAGCAAACATGCAAATGGGCAAGGCGGCCGGGACGATGGATCTTCATGCCAAGCCAACGTCGGAGCAGGCGGCGCTATTCCTGCCGCCAAAGATCTTCCATCCAGCCAGCGCGCCTAAGAAGCCCGCAACAGCGGCCGCAGAAACTTGCCAGTGTAGCTGCTGGCCAGCTCGCTTATCGCCTCGGGGGTGCCCACCCCCAAAATCTTGCCGCCGCCGCTGCCGCCCTCGGGCCCCAGGTCGATGAGGTGATCGGCCGTCTTGATGACGTCCAGGTTGTGCTCGATGACCACCACCGTGTTGCCGGTTTCGACCAGGGCGTGCAGCACCTTGAGCAGGCGGTCGACGTCGGCAAAATGCAGCCCGGTGGTCGGCTCGTCCAGGATGTACAAGGTGCGGCCAGTGGGGCGCTTGGAGAGCTCGCGCGACAGCTTGATCCGCTGGGCCTCGCCGCCGGAGAGGGTGGTGGCGCTCTGTCCCAGCTTAATGTAGCCGAGGCCCACCGCCTGCAGCGTCTTGAGCTTGCGCTTGATCTTCGGGATGGCACTCAAAAAATTAACCGCCTCGTCCACCGTCATCTCCAAAACGTCGGCGATATTTTTTTCTTTGTAGAGGATCTCCAACGTCTCGCGGTTGTAGCGCTTGCCTTGGCACTGCTCGCAGGTGACGAAGACGTCGGGCAAGAAGTGCATCTCGATGCGCAAGATCCCATCGCCCTGACAGGACTCGCAGCGGCCGCCTTTGACGTTGAAAGAATAACGCCCCTGCTTGTAGCCCCGCGCGCGGCTCTGAGGCAGGCCACAGAAAAGATCGCGGATGAGGCCGAAGAGCTGCGTGTAGGTGGCGGGGTTCGAGCGCGGCGTGCGGCCGATGGGACTCTGGTCGATGTCGATGACCTTGTCGATGTGCTCGGCGCCATCGATGCCGGCATGCGCCGCTGTCTGGTGGTGGGTACCGTTGATGGTTTGGGCCATCCCCGCGTAGAGGGTGTCGTTGACCAGGGTGCTCTTGCCGCTGCCAGATACGCCGGTGACACAGATGAGCAGGCCGAGGGGAAACTCCACCGACACCTTGCAGAGGTTGTTGCCGCTGGCCTGGCGCACGACGATGCTCTCGGCGCGGCGCTGGCGCCGAACGGCGGGCACCTCGATGCGGCGCCGGCCCGACAAATAAGCGCCGGTGGGGCTGTCGCTCGCCTTGGCGATCGCCGCGGGCGTGCCGGCGGCGATGATGTGGCCCCCCTCCACCCCGGCGCCGGGGCCCATGTCGATGACGTGGTCGGCGGCGCGGATGGTGTCCTCGTCGTGCTCGACCACCAACACCGTGTTGTTAAGGTCGCGCAGGCGCTTGAGGGTGGTCAGCAGTCGCTCGTTGTCGCGCTGGTGCAAACCGATGGAGGGCTCGTCGAGGACGTAGATCACCCCCTGCAGCGCACTGCCTATCTGGGTTGCCAGACGGATCCGCTGCGCCTCGCCACCCGAGAGGGTGGCAGCGCTGCGCTCGAGGGTGAGATAATCGAGGCCGACGGCGGTCAAAAACCCCAGGCGCTCGCGCACCTCCTTGAGGATCGGCACCGCCACCTTGCGCTGGCGCTCGCCGAGGCGCAGATCGGCGAAGAACGCCTCCGCCTCGCCAATGGGCAGGTGGCATACCTGTTGGATCGAGCGTCCCGCGACCTTGACCGCCAGGGCTGCGGGCTTCAGCCGCATGCCATGGCAGGTGCCGCAGGGGGACTGGGTCATGTACTCGGCAATCTCCTGGCGCACTTTTTCGGACGCCTCTTTGGCGCGCCGCTGCAGCACGGGGATCACCCCCTCGAAGGGACGGGTGTAGCGATAGCTGGACCCTTCTCGCTCGTAGACGAACTTCATCGCCACTTTGCTGCCATGGAGGATGGCCCGGGTCACCGGCTTGGGAAGCTTGTTCCAGGGGGTGTCTGGCGAGGCCTTGAAGTGCTTGGCAACGCAGCCGAGCTGCGCGAGGTAGTAGCTCTGCCAGCGGCCGCACCACGGCGCCACCGCGCCCTCGCTGAGGCTCTTGCGCGGGTCGGGGATCACCTTTTTAGGATCGAGCTCCATGCCGTGGCCGAGGCCGTCGCATTCACTGCAGGCGCCGTAGGGGCTGTTGAAGGAGAACAGCCGCGGCAAGATCTCAGGATAGCTGATCCCACAGCTGTCGCAGGCAAAGCGCTCCGAGTAGGCGACGGTGCTGCCGTCCATGCGCATCACGGTCACCAGCCCCGCGGCCATGCGCAGCGCCAGCTCCACCGAATCGGTCACCCGCCCCTTGCTGCTGGGACGGCTGACCAGGCGGTCGATCACCAG
>JBBSTS010000086.1:0-6328 GCA_038235675.1 Myxococcota bacterium
ACCAATCAGTGCGTCAGGCATGGATCTGTTCCTGGTGGGGGCGCGCCCGGGGGCGCGCGGGGGGGGGGGGGGCGCGCCGGCGGGGGCGGAGCATTTCGAGGATGTCGTAGACGTTGTCGATTTTGCCGCCGAGCACCGAGCACAGCCCGGGCAGCTCGGCGTGCTCCTGCAACAAAATGGGGCGGCCATCGTCCTCTTCGTTCTTCTGCAGCACGGTCTTGACCTCGAAGAGCGAGTCGACGTGGCGGGCCTGCGCCAAACAGGGCAAAAAACGCCGGGCATCACGCAGCATGCGGTCGGCGCGCGAGGCCGGCGGTGCGTCGCGCAGCTGGGCGTAAGGGTCGCGGCCCGGTCGGTCCAGCCAGTTGCGGTGCGGCGTGTAGCGCACGTGCGAAAGCGTGTGCAGGCCGCGGCTGGGGTAGGGGATGAGCGAGAAGAAGGGCCCGTCCATCAAGGTGATCCCCATGTTTTGCAGCCCCTCGGGGACCTCGAGCAGCGCCATCTCGGCAATCTCGTGCTTGAGGGGCTGTGCCACCGGCACGAAGCTGCCGCCGAAGTGGTTGAGCTGGCTGTAAGTGCAGTTGAACACCCGCGGCGCCTGGCATGCGAGGGCGCCAGCCTTGGTTTCGCACTCCACCTGCAGGCCATGCCGCCCGGCACGACTCAGGGCGGTGGCGCGGGTTTGCAAAAAGACGTCCACCCCTTCGCGTAGCAGATCCGTGTGCACCTGGGCCGCCAGCTTGGCGGCGTCGAAGATGTGCTCCTCGACCTGGTAGATCCCCTGCACCAGTCGCGGCTCGAACAGGGCGCGCACCGCCGCGTCTGCCGGCTGCAGATCGGCGCCCACCGCGGCGCAGGCGCGCTCGAACTGGCGCGCCGTCACCTTCGAGAGCGACTGGGCGATGGCGTAAACCTTCAGCACGTCGGTGCGTACGCAGTGGCGCCAGTCGGCGACGAAGCGCGGCAGGTTGATGCGGCTGCGAAAGGCGGTGGTGAAGCTGCGGGGGTAGTGGTAGCCGTTGTGGATCCGCGCCTGGTTGTTGGTCGAGGCGCGCTGCATCAGCGCTGTGCCGCGCTCGATCACCGCCACCTTCCACTTGGGCTGCAGCCGCCGGGCGTAGGCGGCGATCACCGCGCCGTAAAAGCCGCCCCCCAAAAGCAGCAAGTCGTAGCGGCGCACCTCGGCCAACTCGCCTCGCGGGCCCTTGGCCCCGAGCTCAGGCAACGTGCGCTGCCGAAGGCTTGGGCCGCAGCTCGGCCTGCGCCCGCTCGACGTTGAGGCGGTCGCGCCGAGTCAGGCGCATGCTCGTGAACTCCTGGCCGACGTGGTAGGGCGGCCCGCTGCCGGTGGTTCCCACCAGGTGGGCGACATACTCGCCCAGCATCATCAAAACCAGCGACAGCAAGAAGAACATGCCCGACTGCTGCAGGGACAAGGTGATCCACCCCGGGGCGACGTCGGGCTTAAAAAAGGCGACGCCGATGACGTAGAACGAGTAGACCAAGTTGAGCAGGGCACAGGTGAGCGACAGGCCGCTGACCCAGCGCATCGGTGCCGCGGTACCGGCGATGAGCAGGCGGATCCCGCGGCTGCAGCCGGCCCACAGCCCCTCGGACTGGCGCCGCCCAGCAGGCGCCTCGACCTCGACGTGGACGCGCGCAAAGCCGCCGGTCGCCGGCAAGTGGCGGTAGGCCAGGCTGGGCTGCGGATGCTGCAGGATGAACTGGATCACCCGCCGGCTCAGCATGCGGTAGCGCGGCGCCTCGCGGGCCAGGTGGACGCCGTTGCAGCGCTGGTAGAGCCAATGAAAGGCGGCGGCAGCCAGGCGGTAGATGGGGCTGCCGCCTCTGTGGCCGCGGGGGGTGGCGAAGACGACGTCGGCGCCCTTCTGGGTCTGCTGCAGCATGGTCGGCAAAAAATGCGCGTCGTCGCCTTCCATATCGAGCACCGCGACGTGGTCGCCGAGGGCATTCTCCAGGCCCACCCAGGCGGCGGTGTCGGCGTCCACCTGCTTGGTGAGGGCGTAAACCTGCAGGTTGGGATGGCCACCCTCGCCGGTGAGCTCCTTGAGGCGCGCGACGCTGTGGTCGTCGGAGGCGTTGTCCACCACCACCAGCTCGTAGTCGGCCACCAGCGGGCTCACCAGGGCGCCGAGCTTTCTCAGCGTCGCCTCCAGGCGCTCGGCCTGGTTGCGGGCCACCACGGTGACGGTTAAAAAACCTTGTGCCGGTCGAGAAGGGCTCATCTTGGGGGTGCTATCGAAGGCCCGCCCACATGTCCAGCGGCGCCCCCTGGCCAAGGGCCCCTCCCTTCGCTACCTTGCGGTATGAAGCTCACCGTGACGGAGGCGCCTTGGCTGCCAAAAAAGTGACCCCATCCGCCCCCAAACGTGCCAGCCACGACGCCGGCCTGCCGCAGCCCTTCGTCGACTTCATGCTGCAGAAGTGGCGGCCGCAGGGCGGTAAGACCGTCGCCCAGCTGCGCGGGGTCAAACGCTTCGCCGCCCGCCGAGCGGCGCTTGCAAAGGCTTTCCCCGGCGAGACCCTGGTGATCCCCAGCGGCCCGGAGAAGGTGCGCGCCAACGACACCCATTACCGCTTCCGGCCCGGCACCGACTTCTACTACCTCACCGGCCACATGGAGCCGGACGGGGTGCTGCTGCTGAGCCCGCAGACCAAGGGCCGCAGCCGCAGCGAGCTGTTCGTTCACGCCAACCCTGGCCGCGGCGACGCGTCGTTCTTTGCCGACCGCAACGGCGAGCTGTGGGTGGGGCCCAAGCTCGGCGTGGCGCAGACGGCGCGGCGCTTCGGGGTCGACGCCGCCTATTGCCTGTCACAATTGCAGACCCGGCTGCGCAGCCTTACGGGCCCCTTTCGCCTGCTCGAGGACCTCGACGACCGCCTGCCGCCGGCGCTTCCCAAGGCGCCGCGCAAAGCCCAGAAGGCACGCAACGACGATTTGGCCGCCACCCTCTCCGAGCTGCGCCTGCGCAAGGATCCCCTCGAAGTGGCGGCGCTGCAGCGCGCCTGCGACGCCACCGTGCGCGGCTTCGAGGACGTCATCGCCACCCTGCGCGACCGGCGCCTGGGGCCGCCGCAGAGCGAGCGCCAGGTCGAGGGGGTGTTCAACCTGCGCGCCCGCGTCGAGGGCAACGACGTGGGCTACAACAGCATCGCCGCCAGCGGCGCCCACGCCTGTATTTTGCACTGGACCGACAACGACGGCCGCCTCAAGGAGGGTGAGCTGCTGCTGCTCGACGCGGGGGTCGAGGGCCACGAGCTCTACACCGCCGACATCACCCGCACCCTGCCGATAAGCGGGCGTTTTTCACCGCCACCAAAAGAGGTTTACGACCTGGTCTGGGCCTCGCAGCAGGCGGCGTTTGCAGCGCTGCGTCCCGGCGCCGACTTTCTCGACCCGCACCGGGCGGCGATGCGGGTGCTTGCCCAGGGACTCATCGACCTGAAGATCTTGCGGGTGGATTTGGCGACGGCACTCGATCCGCAGAACATGTTCTACCGCCGCTACACCCTGCATGGCGTCTCGCACATGCTCGGGCTCGACGTCCACGATTGCGCCGCGGCGCGGGCGCAGACCTACCGTTACGGCATGCTGGAGCCAGGAATGGTCCTAACCGTCGAGCCGGGCCTGTATTTTCAGCGCGACGACCGCACCGTCCCGGCCCGTTTTCGTGGCATCGGTGTGCGCATCGAGGACGACGTGTGCATCACCGCGCGCGGCTATCGCCTGCTCTCCCAGCTCCCCAGCCGCAGCGACGAGGTGGAGGCGTGGATGGCCAAGGTGTGGAAGCGGCGGCCAGACTGTACATCGCGGCCGAGGCCGCGTTAAGAGTCGCTGCATGCAACTTCGTCGCCGTCGCCCCCGCCGTCTGGCGCCCCTGCTTGGGGCGCTGCTCTGTCTTGGTGTCGCCAGCTGCGGCTTCAACGAGGTCGTCGACGTCGACGAGGCGGTCAAGGCCAGTTGGTCCGAGGTCGAGAATCAGTATCAGCGCCGCGCCGATTTGGTCCCCAACTTGGTCAACACGGTCAAGGGCGCCGCGCGCTTCGAGCAGGACACCCTGCGCCAGGTGGTCGAGGCGCGCAGCAGGGTCGCCGGCGTCAAGGTCGACAGCGACACCATCGACGACCCGGAAAAGCTGCGCAAGTTCGAGGCTGCCCAGGGCCAGCTCTCTGGCGCCCTGTCGCGGCTGATGGTGGTGATGGAGAAGTACCCCGACCTCAAAGCGACGCAGGCCTTCCGCGAGCTGCAGGCCCAGCTGGAGGGCACCGAGAACCGCGCCACGGTGGCGCGGCGCCGCTTCATCGAGGCGGTGCAGCAGTACAACACCACGGTGCAGCACTTTCCCACCATGATCGGCGCCTTTTTGCGGGGCAAGCACGTGCGGCCCACCTTTGCGGGCAGCCCGGCGGCGGCGACGCCGCCGACGGTGCAGTTCTGAGGCGATGCGCCGTCAGGCTGCCATGGGCCTTCTGGCCCTGCTGATGCTGGGGTTTTTGCGCTCGGCCGTCGCGGCGGCGCCCACGGTGCCGCCGCTGAAGCGCCGCTGCACCGACCTCGCCGGCCTGCTTAGCCGCCCGCAGGCGGCCAAAATCGAGGCCCTGTTGCGCGTCTACGCCAAGCGCAGCGGCCATCAGTTTGCGGTGCTGATCGTCGACGACCTGCAGGGGCAGAGCCTCGAAGAGCAGGCGGTGCGCGTTTTCGAGGCGTGGAAGCTCGGCAAGTCGGGCAAAGACGACGGCCTGCTGCTGATGGTGAGCACCGCCAAAGAAGCCCGCGGCATGCGCATCGAGGTGGGCTATGGCCTCGAGGGCGTCATCCCCGACGCCGTCGCCCACCGCACCCTCGATGAGATCCTGCTGCCCGCCTTTCGCAGCGGCGCCTATGCCTCCGGCCTGGAGGCCGGCCTGCGCGCCCTGATGCAGGCGGCCAGCGGCGAGCCGGGCGACGTGCAAGAGGAGCAAGCGCCGGCCGAGCCGGCGGCGCAGGGCGGCCTGGGGCGCCTGCTTTTCGTGCTGACGCTGGGCTTGCTGTCGCTGTTCTTTGGTCGCGGCCGCGGCGGCCCGTTTGGCGGCGGTGGTTTTCGCCTCGGCGGCGGCGGGGGTGGCGGCCGCGACGACAGCTTTTCTGGCGGCGGCGGTCGCTCCGGCGGCGGCGGCGCCTCCGGGCGCTGGTGACGCCGACGCGGCGCCCTGCGGCCCGCGGCCTGCACTGGGCCGCGGCGGCGTTGGCGCCGCTCCTTTTGTTGTTGGGTGCCGCCTCTGGCTGCCTAACCAACGGCGCGGGAGTCAGCGCCCGCAGCGGTCGCCTCTACGCGCAGCGCCTGCAGACGCGGCTGAACGGCATCCTGGCGGCAAACGGGGCGGACCATGCCGGCGTGCTGGTGGTCGATGCGGCCGATCAGCAGGTCCTCTACGCCCACAACGCCGACCAGCGCTACATCCCCGCCAGCGTCTCCAAGCTGTTTACCGCCGCCGCCGCCCTCTACACCCTTGGCCCCAGCTACCGCTTCGCCACCGAGATGCTGGGGGTGCGTGGCACCGGCGACGATCCGCGCCAGCTGCGCAGCCTGGTGCTGCGTGGCAGCGGCGACCCCAGCCTGCGCGACGGCCACCTGCGCGACTTGGCCCTGAGCCTGCAGGCGCGCGGGGTGCGCTTCATCGCCGGCGACCTGCTGGTGGACGACGGCGCCTTCGGCGGCGCCAGCTGGGGGCCGGGGTGGACCTGGGACGATTTGAGCAAGGGCTACGGCAGCCCGGTCAGTGGCCTCAACGTCATGCACAACGCCATCACCCTCGAGCTGCGCCCCGGCGCGGCGTCGGGGACGCCGGCGACGCTGCAGGTTATCCCGGACAGCGCCTACGTGCAGGTGAACCACGCGGTGATCACCGGCAGCACCCTGGGGCCGCCGCGGGTACGCCTGCAGCTGCCGCGCCAGGACGCGGTGGGCCTGGAGCCGGGCGATACCTTGCAGCTGTGCGGCGTCGTCCCCGCCGACCCCAACGGTGGCTGGAGCCGCGCCCTGGCGGTGCGCGACGGCGCCCTCTTCGCCGGCCAGCTGCTGCGTGAGCAGCTGCAGGCGGTGGGCATCGAGGTCGCCGGTGTCGTGCGTCGGGCCGCCACGCCGCCGGAGGCGGTGCGCCTCGGCCTGCACCTCTCGGCCGACCTCGGGGTGCTGCTGAGCAGCTACATGAAAGCCAGCGACAACTTGGGGATGGAGTGCATCCTCAAGCGCATGGGGGCGCAGCGCAGCGGCCAGCCGGGCACCTTCGCCAACGGCGCCGCGGCCGTGCGGCAGTTCCTCACCGA
>JBBSTS010000087.1:0-6287 GCA_038235675.1 Myxococcota bacterium
CAATCGAGTTTTCGACCAGCACGTCGATGATAGTCTGGAATGCATCGGGGTAGCGATATGCCAGCATCCGCGCCGGCGCTTGGTCCGGTGTGCCGTGACCCGCCACCATGTAGGTCGCTACCGTCCACGGCGCGCCGCAGAATCCGATCAGCGCGATTTTCGGATCGAGTTCGCTGCGTACCCGGCGCAACGCTTCGAAGACTGGCTCGAGCTTGGTCATGTCGGCGGTGCGCGCCAGCGTGTCGACCGTCGTTTGCAAACCCGATGGCTCGGCCATCAATACCCACCTTCCGCGCTAAAGTCGTGGGCGCGCCAGCTGCTCGCGCTCCTTAAGGACCCTAGAGGTCAGTACGGCAGATGGCCACTTTTTGGGCGCCGCGGCGCATCTTTTCGTCCCCGCGCGGCCCGCAGCGGCGCCGACCCTGGGGTTGGGCGTCGCTGCGGGATGGACGATTCAGCCCTGCTCGGCGGCCGGCGGCGCGTCGGTCGCGGCGTCGACGGCTGCCGACGGCACCTCGGCGGCGGGCTTCTTGGCGGCGGCCTTGGCCTTCTTGGCGGCAGGCTTGGCAGGTTTGGCGGCTTTGGCGCCCTTGCTCGCAGGCGCCTTGGCGGCGGCAGGTGCCTTTTTGGCCACGGGCGGCGACGGCGGGGCAGCCGACAACGCCTTGCCGTCGTCGTTGGAGGGCTGCGCGTTGAGGCCGTCGAAATCCTCGTCGTCGTTGGCGTGGGTAAGGATGTCTTCGGCGTCTAGGGGCGACAGGGTCAGCTTGAGGGTCACGGCACCGCCGCGACCGAAGCCCATGAAACGGCCCTGCTGGTCGAAGGAGACCTCAACCTCGATCTCAGGGATGTCGTAGGAGCCTTCGACCTGGGTGCCTAGGCCCTCGAGCAGCTCGGCGACGGCACGGTTTGCGGCGCGGAGTCCGTCTTTGAGGCGGGGGCCGGCCACCGGCATGGTACGCGGTGCGGCGGCGGGCTCGGCGGCGGGCGCGGGGCGCGGCGCCTCGGGGCTGCGCTCACGGTCGGCGAAGCGCGGCCGCTCGCGATCACCGAAGCGGGGCGCCGAGCGGTTCCAACTGCTGCCGGCTGCATCGTCGCGGCCCATCGGGCGACGCGGCGGGCGGTCGCCGCCGTCGAAGCTGGGGCGGGCGCGGGGGGCGCCGTAGTTGTCGCCGCCGCGGCCGCCGAAGCCACCTCGGTCGCTGGGGGGGCCGCGACGCGGTGCGTCCTCGCGGCTGTCGCGGTGATCTCGTTTCTCTTGCGGTCGCTTCATCATGACTTCTGTCCCTTCGGTGGAACCGGGATTTACACGCTCGAGCGGCTGCCGACAAGGAGGCAGAGTCAGGGCATGGTTGCAGCGGTTCTTGCGATGGCCCCTTTTTCGCCTTGCTCCGGCGCTCGGCGGCGTGCTCTGGTGCGGCCATGGCGCGTCCACCCGCTTCTTTTGCCGCCACGGCACTTTTGGCCGTCGACATCGACGGTACCCTGACCGACGGCCTGCTCGACTGGGGCGGTCCCGAGGTGGGCTGGACGCAACGTTATGCGGTGCGTGACGGCGAGGCCATCCTGCGCCTGGTGGCCGCCGGCATCCCCGTGGTGCCGCTGTCGCGCAACGCCACCGCCTGCGCCCGCGCCCGCATGCAACACCTCGAGCTGCCGCTGACCTGGCTGGGGGTGAAGGACAAGCTCGCCGCCCTCGACGCCCTGCTGCAGGCCTACGCCCTGCCGGCCGCCAAGGTCGCCTACGTCGGCGACGGCCCCGAAGATGCCGCCCTGTTTGCGGCGGTGGGCAGCGGCTGCGCGGTGGCCGATGCCCACCCGCAGGCGCGCGATGCCGCCGCCTGGACGACCACCGCAGCGGGCGGCCGCGGCGCCGTCGCCGAGGTGATCGAGCGCCTGCTGGCGGCGCGCGAGCGCTGAGCCGATGTGGCGCTGGTCCACCGACCTGTGCGACGCCCTCCCCGGCGACCCGCAGGGCGAGCGCCACAGCCGCTCGGTGGCCGGCTGCGCCTGGGTGGGGGTGCTGCCGCAGCCCACCGCCGCCCCCAGCCTGCAGCTTTGGTCGCCGGCGGTCGCAGCGCTGCTGGGCGACCCGCAGCCGCCCGCGGAGGCCGCCGACTGGCTCGGCGGCGCGGCGCAGCCGCACGGCAGCCGTCCCTTCGCGGCGGCCTATGGCGGCCATCAGTTCGGCCATTGGGCCGGTCAGCTGGGCGATGGCCGGGCCATCAGCCTGGGGCAGATCGACGGCCCCGAGGGCCGCCAGGAGCTGCAGCTCAAGGGTGCCGGCAGGACGCCCTTTTCGCGCGGCGCCGACGGCCGGGCGGTGCTGCGCTCGTCGCTGCGCGAGTTCGTCGCCAGCGAAGCGATGCACCACCTGGGGATCCCCACCACCCGTGCACTGTCGTTGGTGCTAAGCGGCGATGCGGTGATCCGTGATCGTTTCTACGACGGCCACCCGGCGGCCGAGCCGGGGGCGGTCCTCGCCCGCGTCGCGCCGAGTTTCGTACGCTTCGGCACCTTCGAGCTGCCCGCCGCCCGTGACGACCGGGCGCTCTTGTCGGCGTGGGTAGACTATACCTGCACGCGTTTTTTTTCGCAGCTGCCGCGCGGCACGCAGGCCACGCGCCTGGTGGCCCTTTTCGACGAGATCTGCAGCCGCACCGAAGCCTTGGTGGTGCACTGGCAGCGGGTGGGCTTCGTCCACGGGGTGCTCAACAGCGACAACATGTCGGCGCTGGGCCTGACGCTGGACTACGGACCTTTTGGTTTTTTGGAGCCCTTCGACCCGAGCTGGACCCCCAACACCACCGACGCCGAGCAGTGCCGCTACGCCTACGGCCAGCAGCCAGCGATCGCGGTGACCAACCTCGCTTTTCTGGCTCGCGCGCTCCTGCCGCTGCTGGGCGCGGCGCAGCCTCTGCAGGCGCGCCTCGACGCCTGCGGCCCTAACCTGCAGGCGGCGCTGCGACAGATGTGGCTGGACAAGCTGGGCCTCCAAGCAGAGTCGCCCGCCGCCGACGAAGCCCTGCTGGGCGCCTTGTTTGCCTGGCTGGCGCAGCGGCCCGCCGACATGACTCTGCTGTTTCGCGCCCTGGGCGGGCTCGATTTAAGCGGTGTGACGCGTCCGACGGCCGTCACCGCCTGGCTGCAGCAGCTGCGCCCCGTTTTTTATGGCGACCCTGACCTCACGGCAGCGGCACAGCCGCAGCTGCACGCCTGGCTGCGCCTTTATTGCCGCCGTGCAGTCCAACAGGTGGGCGACCCGCAGGCCCGGCGGGCGGCGATGGCGGCGCTCAACCCGGCGCTGGTGCCGCGTAATTATTTGTTGCAGGGCTGCATCGAGGCGGCCGAGCAGGGCGACTTTGCGCCCACACGGCGACTTATCGCGGCGCTGCAGACCCCATACGTCAACCGGCCGCAGGACGCAGATTATCACCAGCGACGGCCGGAGTGGGCCACGCAGGCACCGGCCTGTAGCCGGCTGTCCTGCAGCAGCTGATCAGGCGCCTGCGCCGCGCAAATGAGCCTTGCGGGTCGAAGATTTACGGCCTTCTCAGCGCCGCCGCTCAGCGCACCCTGCCGCAGCCTTCAGTGGCCGCTGGGAACGTTGTCGATGTCGGCCGCGCCGCGGTCTACTTCGGGGCCCCGCCGCAGGCTGCCGAACCAGTTGCCCAGGTCGTCGAGCAATGAGTAAACCACCGGCGTCGCCAGCAGGGTGAGCAGCAGCGAGAAACTCTGGCCCCCGACGACGATGCCAGCGGTGGCGCGGTTGAAGCCGGCGCCTATTCCCTTGGCGGTGATCAACGGAACCATGCCGGCGACGAACGCCAGTGTGGTCATCAAGATGGGACGCAGACGATCTTTGTTGGCCGTGAGGATGGCCTCGGCGCGCGGCATGCCGGCGGCGCGCAGGTTGTTGGTGTGGTCGACCTGCAGGATGGAGTTTTTCTTCACCACCCCAAAGAGCACCAGCAGGCCGAGGGCCGATTGAATGTTGATCGACTGGCCAAAGAGCACCAACGACAACAGCGCGAAGGGCACCACCAACGGCAGCGAAATGAGGATGGTCAGCGGATGGATCCACGACTCGAACTGCGCCGCCAAAATCAAATACATGAAGATGAGCGACAGGCCGAAGGCGGTGATGAAGGCGGCGCCGGCGCGGCCGGTCTCTTTGCTGCGGCCCGCGGGCCCCGAGTGGTAGCCCGGCGGCAGGTGTGCGTCGGTGATGATCGCCTCGAGGGCCTGGCTGACCTCGCCCTCACCGTGGCCGGCCAGGACGTTGGCGGTGATCGTCACCTGGCGGCGGCGCGCCAGGCGGTTGATCTCGGAGGGGCCGGGAACCAACTCGAAGCGCACGACGTCGCGCAAAAAGACCGTGCCGCCCTTGCTCGAAGGCACCGTCAACAGCCCCAATTGCGCGATGCTTTTGCGGCTGGCGTCCGGGGCGCGGATGCGGATGTCGTAGTCCTCGCCGCCCTCCTCGTAGGTGGTCACCTTGACGCCGCCCACGTGCAGCTGCACCGCGGTGGAGATGTCGGCGACCGAGACGCCCATGTCGGCCGCCTTGTCGCGGGCAATGTGCAGCTGCGCCTCCGGCTTGCCGACCACCAGGCTGGTGTCGACGTCGACCGCCGCTGGATGCGCGCGCAGCTTTTTGACGATGCGGTCGCTGAGGTCGCCGAGGACCTCGAGGCTGGGGCCATTGATGATGTACTGCACCACCTTGCTGGAGCTGCCGGAGTTGAAGGCCTGCACGTCGGAGACGTCGATGCGCAGGTTCTTGGGCTGCTTGTCCGCCACCTCGCGGCGGGTGCGGGCGACCAAGTCGGCCTGGCTGGCGGTACGGTCTTTGGGGTCGCTGAGCTTGACGTAGATGTTCGCCAGGTTGGGAGTTTTCTGCTGGTTGTCGCCGATGGTGATCATCGTGTACATGACGCCGGGAACACGGCGCACCTGGGTCGCCAAACGCGCGGCGATCCCCTGCATCGCCTGCAGGCTGGTGCCCTCGGGGGCGCGCAGGTTGAGCTCGAAGTTGGCCTCGTCGTTGGGCGGCAAAAAGCCTTTTTGCACCACTTTGAACAGCGGCACGGTGCTAAAAAGGGCCGCCGCACAGAGGCAGACCACCAGCCAGCGGTGGCCCATGGCAAAGCGCAGCATGCGCATGTAGAAGCGCTCGATCGGCAGGTAGAAGCGGTCGACAAAGCGCTCCAAGGCATTTTTTTGCTCGCCCCCGGGACGCGGCGGATCGATCCAGCGCGCCGCAAGCATCGGCGTGATGGTAAAGGAGACCACCAACGAAACGCCGATGGCGAAGGCCATCGTCAGCCCGAAACTGTTGAGAAAGCGCCCGACGATGCCGCCCATGAAGGCCACCGGCAAAAAGACGGCGATGAGCGACAGGGTGGTGGCGAGCACCGCCAGGCCGATGTCGCGGGTGGCGGCGATGGCGGCCACGTAGGGCTTCATTTTCTTTTCGTGGATGAAGCGGAAAATATTTTCCAGCACCACGATGGCGTCGTCGATGACGATGCCGACGGCGAGCGCCAGCGCCAACAGGGTGATGATGTTGAGGGTGAAACCCTTCATCCACATCAGCGCGAAGGTGCCGATGATGGAGATGGGAATGGAGACGGCGGCAATGAGGGTGGAGCGAAAGTTGCCTAAGAAAAGCATGACGATGAGCACCGCAAAGAGGGCACCGAGCATCAGGTGCTCCTTGACGGCATCGACCTGGGTCTGGATGGTGCCCGAAGCGTCGCGGACGACCTTGAGCGCATAGCCCTGCGGCAGGCCTGCCTGCAGCTCCGTGAGGCGCTCGCGTAGGGTGTGGACCACCGCCACCGTGTTCTCGCCGCTCTGCTTGCGGATCGACAGCACCAGGGTGGGTGCGTCGTCCAGCGCTGCCGCCGTCTCCAGCTCCTGCTCGCCGTCCTCCACCTGCGCCACGTCCTGCAGGCGCACGGCGTGGTCGCCGCGCTGCTGCACGACGATGCGCTGCAGGTCGCGCGGCGAGTCGACACGGCCAGAGACGCGCAGGGTCAGGTTGCGCGGCCCGGTAAGTAAGCTGCCTCCGGGCGCCGAGAGGTTTTGCGCCGCGATGGCCCGCTGAACGTCGACGGGCGACAGGCCGTGCGCCCCCAGCGCCAGGGCGTCGAGCCAGACGTTGATCTGGCGTTTGCGTCCACCCACCAGGCTAACCTGACCGACGCCGGGGATATTCTCCAGGTCGCGGCGGACGCGTTTGTCGGCCAGCTCGGTGATGGTGCGGATGCTGCCGGGGCCGG
>JBBSTS010000088.1:0-6243 GCA_038235675.1 Myxococcota bacterium
CGGGGCGCATGCTGCTGGCGCCAGGAGGCCTGCTCACAGAAAACCTCGTTGCTGCTCCAGGCGGCGGCGGGGCTGGCACCCACCTCGTTGTGGGCCAGCAGACAGGGGTCGCGGAAGAAGGCGGTGTCCTCGACGCTCTTGGCCATGACCGGGGCGCAATACTGCTGCCAGCGACCGATGAAGCTCACCCAGGCCGGCGGCGGTGACGGCCGCGTCAGCGCTTCGCCGACGAACTGAAAGAGGCTGGCGTCCATGCTGACGTTGCGCGCCTGCGCCTGCGCCACCGCTGCGGCGATCGCTGTGGCGGCCTCGCCGCGGCCGTGCGGCAGGTAGGTGCGGTAGCGCTCCATCGCCGCGGTGATCTCCACCAGCGCCTCACGCAGGGCCAAAAAGGTGAAGTCGCGGGTGTCGACGTTGGCCTCGCTCAGGCGGTCGAGCTGATGGGCCAGGCGCTGCAGCTCGCCGGCCAGCTTGGTGGTCATGATCAGGCGCTTGCTCTGCAGCACGAGTTCCGCGTAAGCGGGCGGGCCGTCGGCCAAGCTGCGGTAGATCTGTGTCATCGCCGCCACTCCCAGCGGCGGGGTGAACAGGGCGATCACCGCGGCGCCAAACTCATAGCCGGTGGTGCCGTCGCAGGCCCAGTCGGTGCACAGCTTCTCCTGCGGCGCGAGGATCTTCTCCACCCAAATGTGGGCCGGACCCATTTTCTTGAGCCTTGCGAGGTAATCCTGCGGATCGTAGAGGCCATCGACGTGGTCGACCCGCAGCCCCACCACCGCCGGATGCTGCAGCAGGCGATCGATTCCGGCGTGTGAGGCGGCGAATACTTGCGGGTCCTCCATCCGCAGGCCAATCAGGTCGTTGATCTCGAAGAAGCGGCGATAGTTGATCTCGTGGCTGGCGGTGCGCCAGTTGGCCAGGCGCCAGTGCTGCTGTTGCAACGCGGCGTGCAGCGGCCCCGCTGCCTCAGCGCCGAGGGCCGCCTGCAGCCAAGCAGCCCTGAGGGCCGGCGCCATCTCCAGCATTTCTGTCGTCCACTGCTTTAGCATCTTTTCACTGCTGGCGTGGTCACCGCGCTGCCAGCTGCGCCACCGCTTTTGCCAGCCGATAAGCGTGCTGCGTTGCGGCGCGGTCAGCTTGGCCCCCACCAGTGCCAGCTCCAACAGCGCCGGGTAGGTGGCCGGGCTCAGCGCAAAACGATGGTCGAAGTAGGCGAGGTAGAGGCGGTCGTGCTCGAAGACCGGGGCGAGCTCACCGGCGCGCAGCGCCAGGCCGTAGTTACTTCCCAAAAAAGGCAGCAAAACGCGCTGCGACAGTTCAGGCTTGGCCGCCTGCCATTCGATGTCGAAGGTGGAGGCGTGCGGCGACTGCTGCCCATAAGCCAAGACGTCCTGCCAAGCCGCATTCTGTGGCCCGAGGCCCGCATGGTTGGGAACGATGTCGATCACCACCGCCAAACCATGGGCGACGCAGGAATCGAGCAACACCTGCAGGCCTACCTCGCCGCCCAGCGCCGCGCGGATGCGGTTCATGTCGGTGGCGTCGTAGCCATGGGTGCTGCCTGGGCGCGCCTCGCTTACCGGCGACAGATAAAGGTGGCTGATCCCCAAGCGCTGCAGGTAGGGCACCACCGCGGTGGCGGCGGCAAAGTCGAAGGCCTCGCAGAGCTGTAGACGGTAGGTGGCAATTAAGTCTGGGGAGGACATGCGGCGGCAACCTCGAGGATGTGGGGCGGTGGGGCGCCGTCCGGCCGCTGCAGAAGCGCGGCGCAAAAAGTGCGCAGATCAAGCTGGCGGCGTCCGGGCGCCTTGCTCGCCCGCAGCTTGGGCGGCAGGGGCCGACGGCTGTAGGCGGGCTGCTCGGTGTGCCACTCGAGGGTGCAGTCCGCTGGCAGCTCCAGGCGCGCCGCAGGTCGCAGGCAGATCACCACGTAGCGGGTGAGCACCTCCCAGACCAAGATCCCCTCGGCCTGCGCAACGCAGCGCCAGGCGCTTGCTGGCAGACGCCACTGACTGCGTTGCGCCAACAGGTCGGTATATAGCTGCAGCACCGTGGCATGCTCGGGCTTCTGTCGCTCCTCCCAGTCGAGCTTGCTGCGCAGATAGGTCTGCTCCGCCTGCGGGTCGGGCACTGTGCCAGAGAAGGAGGCAAAGCCGGCGAACTCGGCCTTGCGGCCGGCCGTGACCTGGCGCCCCAGCTGCGGCCGGTGGTCGGTGAAAAATTGGAAGGGCGCGCTGGCGCTCCACTCCTGCCCGGCAAAGAGCATCGGCGTCTGTGGCAGCCACAACAACAGGGCACTGGCGGCGCGGTAGGCGGCCGAGTCGATCTGATGGTGCAGGCGCTCGCCGCGCGCCCGGTTGCCCACCTGGTCGTGGTTCTGGATGCAGATCACCGACTGCTCGGCCTGCAGCACCGGCGCCGGGGTGCCGCGGGGGGCGCCCAAAAACTGCGAGATTTGGCCGCTGTAGAGCCAGCCCTCGCGGACGCTGCGCGGCAGCTCGCGCAGGTCGGTGGGGTAGTCCTGGTAGTAAGACTCCTGCTCGAGGGTCAAGGCGCAGCGGATCTGATGGTGGAAGTCGTCTACCCAGACGCCGTCCAGCCCCATCCCGCCCTCCTCGCGCGGCTCGAGCAGCGGTGCAAAGTTGCGCGAGTCCTCAGCGATGAGCAGCCGCGGCGGCCCGGGCAGCTCGGCCACCGCGGCGGCCAGCTCAGTAAGCAGGTGCGGCGAGCTGTCGTCGACGATGGCAGCGGTGGCGTCGAGGCGCAGTCCATCGATGTGGTATTCCTGTAGCCAGGCGCAGGCATTGTCGATGAAAAAGGCACGAATGGGGGCGCTTTGCGGGCCGTCGAAGTTGATCGACGCGCCCCAGGCGCTGCGGTGACGGTCGGTAAAAAAGAAGGGGCAGTAGGCCGGCGGGTAAGCGCCGTCGGGGCCGAGATGGTTGTAGACTACGTCGAGCAGCACGGCGATGCCGGCGCCGTGGGCGGCATCCACCAGGGCCCGCAACGCGTCAGGGGGACCATAGGCACGGCTGGGGGCAAAGAAGGCGCCGGGGTCGTAGCCCCAGTTCCAGCGGCCGGGGAAGTCGTGCACCGGCAACAGCTCAATGGCCCCCACTCCCAGGCGCCGCAGCTCCGGCAGCTTCTCAATCACGCCAGCAAAGGTGCCGGCGGCCGTAAAGGTGCCGACGTGCAGCTCGTAGATGGTCAAGTCGCGCAATGCGCGACCGCGCCAGTTGCCGTCGCGCCAGCGATAGCGCGCCGGGTCCACGACGCAGGAGGGTCCGAAAACGCCGCGCGGCGCATAGCGGCTGCGCGGATCGGGCATCGGCGGGCGACCGTCGACGGCGAAACGGTAGAGGTGGCCCTCCCCTACTCCGGTAAGATGGACGTAGAAAAATCCATCGCCTTCGGAGCTCAGCGCCGCGCGCCGAGAATCTTCGCCGTCGCGCGCTTCGAGCACCACCTCAACTTGGCTTGCGGCGGGCGCCCACAGGCCGAAAGTGGTGCCGCCGTCCAAAACGTGGGCACCTAGGTGAGGCTCGGCACTCAGCTCGCTTGGGCGGCTCAAATGGCACCCGCTTGCCGCTGCCGCAGCTTAGAGTGACGACGGCCGTAGCAAGCATAGACGATCAGCCCGAGAAGCATCCAAAGGCCCAGCCGCAGCAGCGTCGGCGTCGTGGCGGTGCACATGAGGGCCACGGTGGAGACGACCGAAAGACCGGGCAAGAAGAAGGCGCCGCCGGGGACGGCGAATCCACGCGGGAGATCGGGACGGCGCAGGCGCAGAACGATGATCCCCGCACTGACCACCATGAAAGCAAAAAGCGTCCCCAGGCTGCTCAGCTCGCCGAGCGCCTCGACAGGAAAGAAACCGCTGAGCACCGCACAGAGGACGCCGGCGCCCAGCGTCGTGGCGTAAGGGGTCTTGAATCGCGGGTGCAGGCGTCCGGCGATGGCCGGCACCAGACCGTCCTGCGCCATGGCATAGAAGATGCGCGGCATCGCCATCAGCATCACCAGCATGACCGAAGTCAGTCCGGCGATGGCACCGAGGTTCACCACCGCCTCGAGCCAGGCCTGGCCAGTGGCCGCCACGCCTAGGGCGACTGGATGGTCGACGCCAAGCTGGGGATAGGCAACGATGCCAGTGAGCACCAGCGCAACGGCAATGTACAGGGTGCTGCAGACCCCCAAGGAGACGAGGATGCCGATCGGCAAGTCGCGCTGAGGTTGGCGCGCCTCTTGCGCTGCGGTCGACACCGCATCGAAGCCGACGTAACTAAAAAAGACCATCACCGCCCCCTGAAAGACCCCGGACCAACCGAACGCTCCGAAGCTGCCGCGATTGGCGGGGATGAAGGGCTGCCAGTTGCTGACTTGGACGTAAGGGGCGGCGAAGACGATGAACAGGCCAATGGCCACGAGCTTGATGCCGACGATGATGCGATTGAGCTGCGCCGACTGTTCGGTGCCACGCACCAATATCGCGGTGACCGCGAGGCAAATTCCCACCGCCGGAGCATTGACATAGGCGCCAGTGGCGACGAAGGCCCCCTGGGCCGCGTCAAAACGCAGTGGCGCATGACAGTACGCGGCCGGCATCTCGACCTGGAAGGCGCTGGACAAAAACGCTCGCATGTAGCCGGACCATCCAACGCCGACGGTCGCGGCCCCCACCAGATACTCCAGAATGAGGTCCCACCCCAACAGCCAGGCAATGAGCTCGCCCAAGGTGGCATACGCGTAGGTGTAGGCACTGCCAGCGACGGGGATCATGGACGCCATCTCGGCGTAGCACAGCGCTGCGAGGGTGGCGATTGCCGCACCTATGGCGAAGGAAAGGGCGACGGCGGGACCCGCGTGGGCGGCGGCCGCCTGCCCCGTCAGAACGAAGACGCCAGTGCCGATGATGCAGCCTATGCCCAACAAGGTGAGGTCCAGGGGCCCCAAGGTACGGGCGAAACCTCCCGGCCGTGCGGCGTCAGCCTGCAGCTGCTCGACGCTTTTTGTCAAAAACAGCGATGTTCTCATCTTGCGACCTTAACGCAGGTCACAGAGGTGGCCAAATGGGCGCAAAAATTGCCTCCTGAATCCCGCCTGCTACCCTCTTATGTGCACCTCCCCCCATGGAGCCGTCCGCATGGCCATTAGCTCAACCACTTCTTTTACCCCGCAGCAGCAGAAAACCCTCACGGCCGACAAGGCGGAGCTGCAGCGCCAACAGACCCTCGTCAACCAGGGGATCAAGGACACACTCGCCAACAAGGGGGGACAGGCTGCCGAGGTCGTCAACCGGGCAATCGAGGGACAGACCTCTATCGCGGCTCTGCTCGCCAAGGCCACCAGCTCTAAATACTCTTCCGCCGATCGCGCTAAATACTCAAAACAGTACGGTGACGCAGTTCTTAGCGTCGTCAACGACCAGTATGCCATTAAAAATCTGAAAGCTGAGATCGCCTCACTCCAGGGTGCCTTTAACAATTCAGGTGGATCTACGACGACGCCGACGAAACCGACGACGCCGACGAAACCAACGACGCCGACGTCCACTTCTCCCGTCTCCCAGGCGACCTATAAAAAAGATCTGGCTGCCCTGGCTGCCGCCAAAACAGAGCTAACCAAGCGTACCAACTACATCAACCAAGGCTTCAAAGATATCGCAGCCGGCAAGGTCACCACCGCCAACGCCAAGCATATTACGCAATATTTTAATTCCTTCAAGGGCCAAAGCACCAGCCTCGATAAGGCCCTTGCTGCTTACAAATCCAAGGCCAGTAACGCCAATCTGCAGGCGGCTGCCAAACTTCTGCAGCCCTTTTACCTCAAGAAATCGACCTACATTGGCCAACAAGCAACGGCTGTTGCCAAAGCTCAGACGCTGGTCGATGCCGACAAGGCCTCTATGACGGGCTCCACGACGCCTGCAAAGCCTACGACGCCCACGACGCCCACGACGCCCGCAACGCCCGCAACGCCCGCAACGCCCGTCAGTGCTGCCACCATAACGAAGGACCGTGCTGCCGTCGCCTCTGCCCAAGCCGCTCTGGACCAAAACGTCAAGTACACCAACGCTGGGTTCGACGACATCGCCAAGGGCACCCTGACAAGTTCGGCGGCGAAAAGTGTAATTCAATACGCCCCTGATTTTAAAGGTAAAAACGCGACGGTCGACAAGGCACTTGCCACCTACCAAAGCAGCAAAACCACCAAGAACTTACAGGCACTGACAAAAATCCTCCA
>JBBSTS010000089.1:0-6239 GCA_038235675.1 Myxococcota bacterium
CGATGTGGGTCGGGCTGGGGGCGACGCGGCTGCTGGAGGCGCGGCCGCTGCGGCGGCGCTGATCGACTGGGCGCAGCGGCTCGAAGGCTGGGTCGTCGCCCAGCTCGCGCTGCACAAGGGCGCGGCACTGGTGCTCCCGGAGGTCGCTGGGTAGGGCGGCGTTGCCGGTGAACTGGATGCGCGCCACCCGCAGCGGCGTGCCTTCGTCCACCTGCACCACGACGGTGGTGTGCTGCGCCAGTTGGCGGCCGGGCACCTGGTGCAGCTGCACGTGGGCGCTGAGGTAGCCGCGGCGCTGGTAGGCGGTGAGGATGGCCTGGCGCCACAGGCGCAGTTGGGCGGGCAGGGCCAAGACGTTGTCCTGCGGCAGCAGGGCGCGCACAAAGGCGTCGCTTAAGGCGTGGTTGTTGAGGTAGGCGAAGTCGATGCGCGGGCCGGCGTCGAGGCGCAGCGCGACGTCAACGTCGCCATCGGCGCGCGGGCGCAAAATCGGCGGCGCCACCTGCGCCTGTAAAAAATCGTGGGCGATGAAGGTTTTGCGCAGTTGCTCACGGTCGGCCTGCAGGCGCTGGAGGTCGACCGGATCGCCGACGCGGCTGTGGCAGATGTCGGCCAGCACCGTGGCCGGCAGTCGGGGGTTGCCGGTGAAGTCGAGGTGGGCGAGGCGCTGCGCTCGGCCGGCGTCGACCTCGAGGATGAAGTCGACGTGGCCCGAGAGCTGCATCGCCTGGCTGCGCACCTGCAGGCGGGCGGCGGGATAGCCCGACTGGCGTAAAAAGGCGAGGGCGTGGCGGTGCAGCATCGCCGCGGTGCCGGCGTCCACCTCGTCCTCGCGCACCAGGCGCAGCGCCTGGCGCAGGCGTGCGGGCTCGACGCCGAGACGGCCGCGCAGATGCAGGGTCCGCAGGCGGCTTTTGGGGGTGAGGACGAAGAGCAGGCCGACGCCGGTGAGCTGGCCCTGCGCATTGCGCTGCGGCAGGTCGAAGACCTCCACCTGGGCGAAGTGCCCCAGAGCAAACAGGCGCACCAGGGCCGCCTGCACCTCGGAGGGGTCGAGCGGCTCGCCCACCCGTACGTCGATCAGCGGCCGCAGCTCGCTGAGCTTGTGCGGCCGCGGCACCTTGAGCTGGACGTCGGTGACCCGCTGCCCAACGACGTGGGCGTAGGGCTCCGCCGGCCCTGGGGGACAGGGCGACGCCGCGGCCAGGGCGGCGCGGGCGCCAAACGACAACGCCACGAGCAGCCACCAGGCCGCCCGCCGCCGCCGGCTGGCGCTCATTGAAGCTCCCAAAAGAGGCGCAGGTCGAAGCCGAAGTCGCCGATGGGCATGTCGCGCGCCGACATCCAGTTGGCCTGCAGTGCTGCCGGGTCGGGGAGGGCATACTCCAAGATGAGGGCCTGGTCGTTGTATTCGTCGAGGGCCCGCGAGTATTTCAGGGCCAGCCCGGGCCGCAGCTGTTTGCCCACCAGCACCCGGGCGGTGGTGCGCTGGCTGAGGCTCGACCAGCCGGAGGTCAGGCGCAGCTCGTCGACGCCGATGGGCAGCACCCGCCGCACCTTGCTGTCCAGGCCCGACACCGTCCACAGGGCGTCGAGGCTGCCGGGCAAGGCGTCGGAGTAGCTGGCGGGGTTGCGCTGGTTGCTGTCGAAATCGTGCAGGCGTAGGCCGAACTGCAGGCAGGCCAAAACGTCTTGCGGGTCGACCGAGCCACGCGGGTCCTGGCCGCTGGCCTGGACACTGTAGTGGTCGGAGTTGCCTTGGATCAGGACGTCGGCGTTGATGCTGCAGGCCTGGGTTCGGGCGCTGAGCTCGAAAGCGGTAAAGATGCGAAATTCCTCCAGAAAATCGATGGAGGCGCGCACCACCTCGAAATTGTTGTCGCGGTAGCGCGCCCGGGCCCAGCGCGGGGTGATGCTGCCGAGCAGGCCGGGACGGTTGCTGCTGCCGGTCAGGGTCAGGTCGCCCTGCAGCTCGGCCTGCAGCACGGGGCTGCTGATGAAGATGTTGCCCGGCGCCGCCAGGTGGATCCGCAGGCGTACCCCTTCGGTTGGCAGGCCTACCTGGGTGCGCAGTGGCAGCGCCACTTTTTTGGGGACCAACTGGTCGAAGTCGAACTGCGCGGTGTAGCGCGCCCGCTCCAGCCGCAGGCCGCCGCGCAGCAGCAGGTCGTCGAGGCGTCCTACCAGCTGCAGATCGCCGCTGGCGCTGGCCTCCAGCTCGAAGGGGAAGCGCCAGGTGGCGCGGCGTAGGGTGCTGCGCAAGTTGAGCTGCAGGGCATGGCGCAGCGGGCCGTCGGCGAGCAAGGCCTCACCGAAAAAACTCAACCGGCCGTCGCGCACCCGGGCGCGGCCGTATTGGATGACGGCGCTGCGCCCCAAAAAGCTCACCTGCGTCGAGAGGTCGGTGACGTTCTGTTGCGTCGGGGTGTAGAGCAAAGAAACGCCGCGCAGCGCGGCGCTGCCGGTGACCGAGGGGCGCGGCAGGGAGCCGGCGAGGCGCAGGTGCAGGGCAAAGGGGCCATGCGGCACCCACTCGCTGGGCAGGAGGCCCGCGAAGGCGCTGACGTCGCCGCTGGCGTCGAGCTGTGCCGAGAGCGGGCGGTGGGGGCCCCAGCTGGCGCCGACGCGGCTGCGCAGGCCGGTGCCCTCGAGCAACAGGGAGGGGATGTTCATCAGGCCGCCGGCGTAGTGCAGCTGCGCCGGCTGGCGCAGCTGCAGCTGGGAGCCCGAGATCTGCAACCTGGCGCGCTGCAGTTGCAGGTCGAGCTGCAGGGCACGGGCGTCGGCCAGCTCGCCGCGCAGCTGCGCCTGGCCCTCCAGCAGCAGCTGTATCTCGCCCAGCTGCGCTAACAAAAAGCTGCCGTCAAAAGCCTGCAGCTCGGCGCGCAAAACGAAGGGCAGGCGGCCGTGCAGCTGCAGGCTGCCGCGCAGCGGCAAGGTGGCGGGATCCTGGGCGGGGCCGTCCGGATCCACCTGCGCGGGCTCGTGCAGCGCCCCTGCAAGCTGCAGGGTGCCGCCTTGCGCGTCGCCGCCGAGGGTGACGCCGCCGAGTGGGACGCCCCAGAGGCCGACCTGCTCGCCGTGCAGGTGCAGGTTGCCGGCCAGCTGCGACAGCGGGCCGTGCAGGTCGACGAGCCCCGCCACCCGGCCGCGCACGGACGCTGCTTCGACCAACGTGTTGAGTAGGCCAAGAGGCACCTTCTGTAAGGCGCCGCGCACCTGCCAGTCGTCGGCTGCAACCTGCTCAGCGTGCAGCAGCAGGCTGGCACCCTGCGGCGTCGACAGGGAGGTGGCGGCGTCGAGACGGCCGCGGCGCAGGCGGGCCGCCGCCTGCAGCTGGCCTGCCTCCACCGAGGCGCTGCGCAGCGAGGTGCTGTGTAGGGCCAGGTTGCCGTCCAAAGTAGCGAGGGGCCCCTGCAGCGCCAGCTCGCCATCCAGGGGCGCCCGCAGCCCGTCGCCCAGCGACAGCGTCGGGCTCAGCGCGTGGGCCAGCGCCGCGAGCTGCAGCTGTTGCACCTTCATGGCCGCCTGCAGCTGCAGGGGGACGGCGCTAAAATCGACCCGCACCTCGCCGTGGACGGCGGCAGGGCCTGCCGCCGCCCCGGCGGGGCGCAGCTGCAGCCGGGTGATCTGCAGCTGCGGCGGTGCATGATGCAGCAGCCCCTGGGCGTTGCCGAGGGCGAAGCCCTGCATGCTCAGCCCCTCGACTTGCAGCGGCAGCGTCGTCTGCACCTGCTGCCAGGGGCCCACGGCCGTGCCGGTGAAGCGGCAGGTGCCGCCGAGGCGCAGGCTGCCCCCCAGAGGACCAAGCTCATGCAAATCCACCCCCGAGCTGCGCAGCTGCAGCCGCAGGCCCGCGCGTACGTCCAGGGTGCCCTGCAGGCTCAAGGCGGAGTGCGCGGTGGCCCAGACGCTCGGCTCCAACTGCAGGTGGCCGGCGGTCCAGTGGCCCGCGGCGCGCATCTGGCTGCTGGGCAGCTGCAGCAGGGGCGGCAGCGTGCTGGCCGCGCCGTAGGGATGGCCGAGCAGCGCCAGGCCCTCGGCCAAAAGGTTGGCGCGCAGCTGCTGGCGCAGTGGCCGCAGGGGGCCGGCGAAATGCATCTCGCCGCTGAGCTCGGCGCGCAGCCAGGCGCGCGGCAGGCCGCCGGCCTCGAGCAGCTGCGGCAGCGAGGCGCGCTGCAGCTGCAAGGTGGCCTTTTGGGTCAGATCGGCGCGCCGCAGGTCCACTCGTGCCTCGCCGGTGACGCTGCCGCCGCCGGGCTGGCGCAGCCGCAGTCGACTGAGCGTCAGCTGGGCGCCCTGGAGGCAAAAGGTGGCCTGCAGCGCCCCTGCCTGCAGCGCGCGCAGCCGCAGCGCCGCGATTTGGGCCTCGCCCCGCAGCCGCAGCTTCGTCGGCTGCAGGCCATCGCCGTCGCAGCGCGCCTGGACCTGCAGCTGGCCGGCGAGTGCCCACGGCAGGTGCAACAGGGGGGCCAAAGGATCCAGGTTCAGGCTGCCTTTGAGCTGCGCCTGTAGCGGCAGCGGCGGCAGGGCGTCGGCCGTTGCCGGCAGGTGCAGAGCGACGCTGGCGGTGCCCTGCAGCAGCAGCCCGGGCGCCTGCAGCCGCAGGCGCTGCAGCCGCAGCAGCCGCGGCGCCTGCAGATCGCCCTCGAGTTCGGCGTCGAGCTCCAGGTGGGTCGCGGCGGGCGCCGTCGACTGCCGCGGCGGGGGCGTCGCGGGCGGCCAGGTGGGCATGAGCAGTTGGGCGATGCACTGCCGCAGATCGGCAGGCTCGCCGTCGATGGCGCCCACCTGCAGCTGCAGTCGACGGTGGCCCGGGCGCCCGGGCTGCAGCTGCAGCTGAACCTGGCGCAGGGCCAGCCAACGGGACGCCGTGGCCTGCTTGCCGGCAGGCGGCGGTGCTTTGGGGGCGCCACCCGCCGCGGGCATGAGCGGCCAGACGATCTGGGCGTCGCGCAGCCGCCCACAGACCAGGTCGACGGGCAGCCCCCAGCGCCGCAGATGGCGCCCCTCGGTGCGCGTTGGCCACGCGCGGCGGCCGTCCACCCGCAGGCCCTCCACCTCCAGGCCCGCCAAGGCCAGCGGCCGACGCCATGCTTTGGGCCAGCCACCCACCTCGGTGGGGCCAGCCCAGGCGAAGGGCGCCGCTGCGCCGGCGGCGCGCAGCCGCCAGCCGCGGGCATGTAGGCCGGGCGGCAGCAGGCTGGCCCGCAGGCCGTCGACCTGCAGCTCGCCGCCGGCGGCGTGGGCCGCGGCGGCGCGCACGGCGGTGGCCCGCGCGCGGCCGAATGGGCTGCGCATCCAGGCGTCCATCACCCCGAACAGCAACAGTGAAGCCAGGGCCGACTGCAGCAGGCGTCGGCCGAGCGAGCTAGGGCTCAGAGACAAGGACATGGCCCAGCTCGCCGGCCGCAGATCATGGCCTTGGGTCTAGACCATCTGTGCGCCGCGCCTCGGCGACGGCGTCTAAGATCGCCTCGGCGAGGGCCGCCTTGCTCAGGCTCGGCAGTGCTAGGATGGCGCCGTCGCGCGGCACGAGGGTCGCTTGATTGGTGGCTACGTCGAAGGCGGGGTTGGCCGCGCTGATGGCGTTGTAGACCAGCAGGTCGAGGTTTTTGCGCCTTCTTTTGGCCTGTACGGCGGCCAGGTCGGCGTGGGTTTCGGCTGCGAAGCCGACCGTGAAGGGGCGGATTTTGCGTCCTGCCAGCTGCAGCAGGATGTCGTCGGTGCGGCGCAGGGCGGGCTGTAGAAAACCGGCATCGTCTTTTTTTACCTTGTTGGCCCGCGGCTGTGCCGCGCGTGCGTCGGATGGGGCAGCGGCCATCAGCAGCAGGTCGGTGCGCGGCAGGAGGCGTAGGGATTTGGCGAGCATCTCGCCACAGGTGGTCACCCGGTGGACCTGTGCCGTGGGCAGGGCACCGGGCATGCGCACCTGCGTCGGGCCGCAGATCAGCTCGACGTGGGCGCCGCGTCGCCAGGCGGCGCGTGCCAGCGCCAGGCCCATGCGGCCGCTGGAGGGATTGGACAAGAAGCGCACCGGGTCCAAGTACTCACGCGTCGGGCCCGCGGTGACCAAGACGCGCTGGCCGCGCAGGCTTCGATGGGGCGGCAGCTCGGCGAGGGCGAGGGCGCGGCGAAGGTACTCGACGATGGCGGCGGGCTCGGCGAGGCGGCCGTTGCCATGGCCGCCAGAAGCCAAGGCGCCCACCTGCGGCGGCACCACCACCACCCCGCGCGCC
>JBBSTS010000090.1:0-6202 GCA_038235675.1 Myxococcota bacterium
CCGCGCAGGCGGCACGCTGGGCGGCGACGGCGTCGGCGCCGGCGAAGACGAAGACCTCGGGGCCCGCCGACGGCGTGGCCGGCGCGACCGGCGGCGTGGCCACGGGCGGCAGCGGCGCCCGGCGCTGCAGCTGCTGCAGGGTAGCCTCGACGACGTGGCGCAGGGTGGTGGCCTTGGCGGCCTCCGCCGCGGCCATTGCCGGCAGCTCAAAATGCGCCCGCAGTGCCGCCATCACCTCGGCCGATTTGACCGAGTCAATGCCCAAATCCGCCTCGAGCAGGTGGTCGAGCTCGAGCTCATCGGCGGCGTAGCCGGTGTGCTCGCCAAACAGTCGCACGACGGTGGCCTGCACCTCGGCCTGCGTCGTCGTCCCATTCCATGCCGTTGTCATCGTCGCCGTTGCTCCCGGTGCTTCTTCCAACAGCACGTGAAAATTTGTTCCGCCAAAGCCAAAGGCGCTGACGCCGGCGCGCCTGGGCACCGCCGTCTGTGCCCAGCTCTGGGTCTGCGTCTGCACCCGCAAAAAGCCTGCGTGCAGAGGCGAGCCGTCCGGCGGCCGCGTAAAATTGGCGCTGGGCGGCAGGGTCTTGTGGTGCAGCGCCAGGGTCGCCTTGATCAGGGCGGCGGCTCCGGCGGCGCTCTTGAGGTGGCCGATCATCGACTTGACCGAGCCGACCGGTACCTGGCGCGCCGGCGTGCCCTCGGCCCGCAACAGCTCGGTGAGCACCTGCAGCTCGGTGTGGTCGCCGACCACCGTCGAGGTGCCGTGGGCCTCGAAGAGCCCCACCGAGTCGAGGCGGCAGCCGGCATTGGCATAGGCGCGCTGCACCGCCAGGCGCTGGCCGCGCGGGGTGGGCGCCGTCAGGCCCTTGCCGCGGCCATCGCTGGCGGCGCCGATGCCGCGGATCAGCGCGTAGATGCGGTCGCCGTCGGCGCGCGCGTCTGCCAGGCGTTTGAGGACCAAGATCCCCACCCCCTCGCCCATCACGAAGCCGTCGGCCTGGGCGTCGAACGGGGCGCTGCCACGTGCCGACAGCGCGCCAATCTTGCTGAACTTCACGTAGGTGGGCGGGTCCATCGAACGGTCGGCGCCGCCGGCGACGGCCAGGTCGAACTCGTGGCCCTGCAAACCGCGCACCGCCGCCTGAATGGCCGCCATCGACGAGGCACAGGCGGCGTCGGTGGTGAAGTTGGGGCCGCACAGGTCGAAGGCGTTGGCGATGCGGCCGGCGATGCAGTTGGAGATCTCGCCCGGCATCGAGTCTTCGGTGATGCGCGGCAGGTCGGCCTTCATCCGTGCCTCGAAGTCGTCGAGGAGGGCCATTTTCTGCGCCGCCGCACGCGGCTGCGCTTCGGCGTCGACGGCCGCGGCCAAAGCCGCGCGCGCCTGCGTCACCCACACCCGCAGGCTGGTGAGGTCCTCGGCCTCGCCGCCCATCGAGTTGCCCAAGATCACGGCGCAGCGGTCGCGGGCGAAGGGGCGGCCGGCCTCGTCGGGGCGGCCGAAGCACTGCAGCTTGGCGTCGTTGAGGGCATCTGCCACCGCCCCCAAGGCAATTTTCTGCAGCTCATCGATGGCGGCACATGAGCGCGGCGGAATGCGAAACCGACGGCTGTCGAAGGCCTGCGGCGCCATAAAGCCGCCGATCTGGCTGTAACTCTTGTCGGCCTGCTGATGGTCGGCGCTGTAATAGAGCTGCGTTGACCAGCGCGCGGCCGGAACCACGCATATGGCGCTGCGGTTGGCGCATATGTTTTGCCAGAAGGCGTCGACGCCTGTGGCCCCGGGAAAAGCGCCGCCAAGGCCAACGATGGCGACGGCGTCCGCCAAGGGGTCTTCTGGCAAAGTGCTCACTTACGGCTCATCCCACGGGCGACCAAAGCGCAATCTCTGACATTACGCAAGGGGCAGCACCAGAGGCCCGTGACGCAGCTTGACACGCTCCGCGATTGATCTGTAGCCTTTCTCGATAAGGAGGGAGGCACGCATGCACGAGTCACCCAATACTCCCTGCATCATCGGCGAAGGCATTCAGATCCGCGGCACCTTATCAGGTTCCGGCGATTTGATCGTGCGTGGCCGGGTCGAGGGACAGATCGCCCTGCAGGACCACCTCACGGTCGACAACGGCGGCGTCGTCGTCGCCGACGTGGCCAGCCGCAGCCTGCGGATCAGCGGCAGCATCAGCGGCAACGTTGAGGCCTCCGACTCCGTCGTGGTGGCCGCCGAAGCGGTCGTCGAGGGCGACATCACCACCCACGAGCTGCAGATCGACGAGGGCGCCACCCTCCACGGCCGCCTCAACATGGACCTCGAGCTGCCTGACGGGATCATGTAAACTCTCGCGCAGTCGTTTTTCTACCCTTCATTATCAGGATGACTACAGACCATGGCAAACACGGTGATCGGCAGCTCAATCGTTATCGATGGTGAAATCACGGGCGACGAAGACTTGGTGGTGCAGGGTACCGTCAAGGGCCGCATTGCCCTCAAAGAGAGCCTCTTCGTCGAGGCCTCGGGCGTCGTCGAGGCAGACATCGACGCTCAGAACGTCGACGTCAGCGGCCGGGTGACCGGCAACATCACCGCCAGCGACAAGGTCGAGTTTAAATCCGACTGCAAGGTGGTGGGCAACGTCGAGTCCGAGCGCCTGCTGATTGCCGACGGCTCGGGCTTTAAGGGCAACGTCAAGATGGAGATGGGCGCCTAACATGGTCGAGCAGAGCGAAGTCACCGTCATTGGCGAGACCATCCTGGTCACCGGCAGCCTGCGTGGCGACGAAAACCTCACCGTCCTCGGCCGGGTCGAGGGACAGGTCAACCTGTCTCAGACGCTGCTGGTGGCCGAGGGAGGCATCGTCAAGGCCGAGGTGGCCGTTCACAATGCGGTGGTCAGCGGCATCGTCGTCGGCAACGTCACCGCCGCCGACTGCGTCCACATCACCGCCACCGGCAAGGTGCTCGGCGATGTACGCGGCAAGCGGGTGATCCTCGACACCGGCGGCCGCATCAACGGTGCCATCGAGGCTGGCTCTGCCAAGCGCGCCGAGGACCGCAGCAGCCAGCGTAACGCGCAGTCACTGCAGAATCACAACGTCTCGGTGGTGCCCACCTCTTTGATGGCACGGCGGCAGCTGAGCCAGCAAGCGGCGCGCAGCAACCTGCACGGGGTGTCAGACAGCCCGCAAGAGTCCGACCCCCATCAGCGCGCGGCGCAGGAAGCCATGGCCATGGCGGTGAAGAAAAAGGTGGCCGGCAAGAAGCGCGGCTGAGATCCTTGCAGTCCTCAGCCCTTCTTCCGGCGCCTCTGCGTGAGGCGCACCTGCAGCACCTGTTGAGTTTGTTGCGGCGCCTATCTTATCGCCAGGGCGAGACCCTCCTCGCCTCTGGCCGCCGCAGCAACTTCTACATCGATTGTAAGCAGACCCTGTTGCACGCCAAGGGTGCGGTCCACGTCGGCGCCCTCTGCCTCGATCACATCCAGCAGCTGCGCGCCGGCGGCCAAGAAGTGGTGGGCGCGGGCGGTTTGACGCTGGGGGCCGATCCTTTGGCGATGGCCACCGCCCTGTGCAGTGCCGCCCATGCGGTGCCGGTACACGCCTTCATCATTCGCAAGGAGCCCAAGGGCCACGGCACCCGCGCCTACCTCGAGGGCAGCGCCAATTTGCCCGCCGGCAGCCCGGTGCTCATCCTCGAGGACGTGGTCACCACCGGCGCCTCCACCCGCAAGGCGGTGGAGCGTGCCCGCGGCGCCGATCTGACACCGGTGGCCATCCTCACCCTGGTGGACCGCGAAGAAGGGGGAGAGGAGGCGCTGCAGGGCCTAGGCCTTCCCTACCGCGCCCTGCTGCGCCGGCGCGACTTCTTTGCCGCCGACGCGTCGTCGTCCTCGTCGCCCACGCCATGATCTTGCCGCGGCGCCTCTTGGCCGCCCTTTTGTGTTTGGCTCCGGCCTGCGTGCGGCCGCAGCCCATCAGCCTTTACGGCGGCGAGGGGCGCCTGCGGGCGACGGATTATCCCGCCGTGCTCACCACATGGACGCGCTCGGCGAAGATCTACCGCCACCTGGACAACAAGCTGTTCGTCACCGCCACCTATCACGCCCCTGAGTTGCGGCGCAGCTTCGCGGTCGCCTTTCCCGACATCTATGGCCACGGTGGCAAGGTCACCCGCCGCGAGCTGGTCGACCTCTCCGGCGGCGTCGAGCAGTTCCACACCTTCTTCTTGGCGGTGCACACCCCCAACACCCACTGGAACGATCTGGCCAAAGACGACTCCATCTGGCACTGTAGCCTGCATGGCCTCGCCGATGCCACCGTCAGCGCCCAGGAGATTGTCCCGGTCAAGATCGACGAAAATCTGCGGGTGGTCTATCCCTACATCGGCCGCTTCGATAAGATCTATCTCGTGCGCTTTCCGCTCACCGACCCGCTGCACCGCGTTGTAATCGACACCACCACCCCCGCCTTCTCGCTGCGCATCGCCAGCGCCCTGGGATCGGCGGAGATGGACTGGACACTGCACCAGGCGGCCCTGGCCGACTGACCTTTTACCCCCCTTTCGGAGATCATCCATGGCCAAGCTCAGCACTTTCACCGACGCCGAATTCGATGCCAACGTCCTGCGCGCCGCGCAGCCCACCCTGGTCGATTTCTGGGCCGAGTGGTGTGCCCCCTGCCGCGCCCTGTCGCCGGTGGTCGAGGAAGTTGCCGAGGCCCACAGTGCGCAGCTGCAGGTGGGCAAGATGAACATCGACGAGAACCCCAACACCCCCGGCAAGTTTGGCGTCCGCGCCATTCCCACCCTGGTGCTCTTCAAAGACGGTGCGGTGGTGGACCAGCTGGTAGGCCTGGTGAACAAAACCAAGATCGAGGAGATGCTCAGCAAACATATCTAAGGCGACGCAAACGACGGTTTAGAAGCTGCGGCGGCGCCAGTGGACGTTGAGCAGCAGGCTGATCCCACACATGAGGGTCAACAGGCTGGAGCCGCCGTAAGAGAAAAACGGCAGGGTGATCCCCACCACCGGCAGCACCCCGATCACCATGCCGACGTTGATCAGCACCTGCCAGAGGATGAGGGCGGCGACGCCGGTGGCCACCAGGGCGCCATACAGGTCGCGGGCGCCGGCAGCGATGGTGAATGCCAGCGTCAAGATGACCAGATAGACGCCCAGCAGCAGGGCGCAGCCGACGAAGCCCTGCTCCTCCGCCCACACCGAGAAGGCGAAGTCGGTGTGCTGCTCGGGCAAAAAGGAAAGCTGTGACTGGGTCCCCCCCAGATGGCCCTTGCCGAACCACTGCCCCGAGCCCACCGCGATCAGCGACTGAACCGCGTTCCAGCCGGCGCCGCGGACATCCTGCTCGGGATCGATGAAGGTGAGGATCCGGCGCTTCTGATAATCCTGCAGGACGCCGAACCACGCCACGGTGGACACCAGGGCGCCGACGAAGCTCAACAAAATGAGCGAGCGCAGCCGGATCCCCACCACCAGCACCATGCTCATGCCGATCAACAGGAGGATGGCGGCGGTGCCCAGGTCCGGCTGCACCAGGGTCAACAGCGCCGGCAGCGCCAGCAGGTCCATCGGTGCCACAAGCACGTCCACCCAGCTGTCGCGGCGCAAAAACGTCGCCGTGGCGGCACCCGCCAAGTAAAGGGCCACCAGAGCGGTCAGCGTCAGGCGCAGCGTCAGGCTGTCGTGGACCGACGCATAGCGCCCACCCGGCGCGGCGGCCCGGCTCAGCGCCGCGATCAACGCATTGGTGGGGTCGCCGAGCACCGGCGCGCGCCAGGCGAACGCCAGGGCGCTGCCGCCGACGGCGCCGCACAGGGCGATGATCGCGAACAGTCGCCGACGGCGGTGGCGCGGCCAGGGGTGCAGCAGGCTGGCGGCGCGCTCGGCGCGCAGCACCGCCAGGCAGCCGAGCAGCACGCTGCTGAGCAACAGGGCCAACAGGGTGCCGCGAAACCAGGCCAAATCCTCGAGGTCGGGCAACCTGTCCCCGAGCTTGCCGCGCAGGGCGCGCGCCACCGTCCCCAGAGGGTCGGCGAGGCCGGGGCGCTGCCAGAAGCGCGCCAGAAGCAGGCCACAGGCCAACGGCCGCGAGGGATTCAAAGGGCGCACCAGCTGTGCCAGGGTGTGGCCCGCCGGAGGAATGCGGCGGCTAAAGTAGCGCGCCAGGCAAAGCACCGTGCTGA
>JBBSTS010000091.1:0-6169 GCA_038235675.1 Myxococcota bacterium
ATCACCAGCAGGGGCACCGTGCTCAGCAGGCGCAGCAGCGCCCAGCTGCAGCTCCCCAGCCACAGCAGGCACAAAAGCGTGCAGCTAGGGCGCCAGCGGCGGCCGAAGGCGCGCAACCGGTGCAACGTCAGGGCCGTGAAAAACATCCCATGCGCCGCGAGGACCAGCAGCAGCAGCTCGTGGTTGTTCAAGGCCGCCGGCGTCGGCAGCGGCGGCAGCGCATCGCGCGCCTGCCTTTGGGCGAAGGCCAGGTTGTGTTGCACGTCGCTCTGGCGCGGCAGGCGCGCGGCGCTGGCGCGGTAGGCCGCCAACGCCGCGCCGAGCTTGCCTTGGCGCAGGCAGCTGTTGCCGAGGTTGTAGAGCACCCAGCCACCATCGACGCCGTCGGCGACCAGCTGGAAAAATTCGTCTTCCGCCTCGGCGTAGCGTTTCTGGTCGTAGGCGAGGTTGCCGCGCTCGAAGCGTGCGGCTGGTGTCGCGGCGGTGGGAGCGGTGGCGGCGAGCACCGTGGCCGAGCTCGCCAGGAGCCGCAGGGCGATGAGGCCACCGAGTGCCTGGCGCCAACGCAGAGGGGGCCTCTTCATAGGTACGTATCCAGCTGCGCGAGCAGCTCGAGTGCCTGGTCGCGCAGTGACTTGCTGCCGTCGCGCCTCTGGGGAGCGGTGGCGTCGTAGTGCAGGGCATCGCAGCGGGCGAGCAGCGTCGTCCATGCCGTGCGCACCTCCGTGGGGATGGGCCGCTCGGCGAGCAAGGCGCGCACCTCCGCGGGGGTGAGGGCCAAGCCCTCGAGCTGCAGCACGTCACCGAGGTAGCTGCGCAGGATCCGCGAGATGGCTTCGGCCTGCTCGGCCGAGGGTAGGGCGGCAAGCTCCGCCTGTGCCTGCGCGCGGGCCTGTCGCCGGCGGCGCTGGCGGCGCCGGCCCACGGCGCTGCGGCGGGCCTGTCGCCGGGTCAGCAAGGCCGCCAGCCCGTAGAGGGCCACCGGCAGGGCGGTGGCCAGCGCCATCGCCACAGGGCTCAGGGCGGGGGCGGCCATGGCTGCTTCGCGACGGTGGGCGTTGGGCAGGATGTCGTCGGCCAATACCTCGACGGCGACCTTTTGCGCTGGACCAGCCTCCGCGTCGGCTGGCGCGGCCACTTTGTCGCCGCCCTGCTTTTCGCCGGGGGTGACGTGTAGCACGACGGCCGGGCTGCTGAGGGCCTGGTACTGCTGGCTGTTGGGGTCGAAGGTCGTCAGGGTGAAGGGACCCACCTGCAGGATGCCACCGACGCTGGGAACCAAGGCTTTGCGGAAGGTCTTGCTCTGTAAGAGGCCGGACTCGCCGGCGCGCGACTCGACGCCGGCGCGATCGTCGTAGGCCTTGAGCCCCTTGGGTAGGCTGAAGTTGGGGGCCGCAACGTTTTTAAGGTTGGCGGTGCCGCTGAGCTTGAGGACCAAGGTCGCCGAGTCGCCGACGCGCAGGTGGGTGGAGGAGACCGACGCCTGCAGCGTCACCTTGCCGACCAGCCCCGAAAAATTAGCCGGCGGCTCGGGCAAGGGGCGCACCTGTAGGCTCAGTGCCGGGCCCCGCACGGTGCGTGCCTCGCGTGAGCCGCGGCCGAAGAAGCCGTCCAGGGGCGAGCCGAGGCCGTCGCGCCGACCGGTGAGCACTTCACACTGCACCGTCGAGGCCGGCAGCTTGAGGTCGCCCTCCTCCAGCGGGTAAAGTGCCTGGCGGATCTCGGTGACGGTGTAGCGCTGGCCGCGGTGAATGGCCTCGTACTCTTGCTGGCCGCCCAACGCTTCGCTGTCGAATTCGTCGAAGGAAGGCTGGCTCATCTGGGCGTTGGCGATGCGCTCACGCCGCAAAAAGCGCCAGGTGTAGAGCAGCTGCTCGCCCACAAAGGGCGCCTTGTTGGACACCGCGGCGGTGATCAGCAAGGCATCATCGCTGTGGCCCTCTTCGGGGGCGGCCGCGGCGTCCACGACGCTCACCGTCAGAGGCGCGCTGAGGTAGTCCTTGCCGTCCAAGGTGACGCTGGCTGGGCCGATGCTCTGGCGTCCGAGCTGCTTGGGCGTCAGCGCGTAGGTATAGGTGACCGAACTGCTGAAGCGTCCGTTGACCATCGTGACCTTGCTGGCGCGGCCGTAGTCGTGCACCGCAAAGGCCGGCAGCGGTGGCAGGTGCGGCTCGGCCGACTGGCTGCCCTCGACCGTGAGGAGCAGCAAAAAGGTATCCTGCAGCGTGCCCTCGCGCCGGTCGACGTTGGCGCTGATCCCCGCGGCGGCCGCGAGGCTGGCCGTCAGGCTGCAGAGCAGCCAGGCCGCCCATCGTCCCCAAGCCTTCACCAATCTTTGCCGCTGCGTGGTTGGTTGGGGGAGGGGGGACGTTTTTTGGGGCGTTCTTCGCTGATGCCGTCTAGGGTGCGCTCTGCCTGCTGGCGGGCGCGCTCGGCGGGCGACTGCTTGCTCGGGGGCGGCGCATCGCCGGCTGACGGTGCAGGTTTGGGCGGCGCTGCCTGCGGCGCGTTGGCCTTGGCTTGGTTGGGATCGGCGCCCTTGTCGCCCTTACCCTTTTTTTCGCCTGGCTTATCTTGCTCTGGTGCCGCGCCGGACTGCTCTTTTTCTTGCTGCTTTTTCTCCTGCTTCTCGCGTCGGTCGGACTGTTGCTGGCGCTGCTGCTTTTCCTGGCGCACGTAAGCCAAATTGGCGCGGGCGTCGACGTCGTTGGGGTCGAGGGTCAGGGCCGCCTGGTAGTGGCGCTGGGCCTCGTCCATCTTGCCCTGGCGGTAGGCAACGTTGCCCAGGTCGTACAGGGCGCGTTCGCGGCCGTTGGGATCGCTGACGGCCGCCGCCTGTTTGAAGGCGGCCTCGGCCTGGTCGAATTGACCCAGGCGGTAGTGGGTGGCGCCCAGGTTCATCAGCAGGCGCGGATCTTGCGGCTGGGTCAGCTGCAGCTGCAAAAAACCCTGCAGGGCGCGCGCATAATCTTTTGCCGCGTAGGCGGCGAAGGGGTCGATGGTTTCTTGCGCGCCGCTGGCCTGTAGAAACAAAGACAGCGTCAGTGCCCCCCAAATGCCGCTCATGGCCATTCTCCCCGTGGCGCCTGGGGCTGGGGCCGTGTGCCCGCCGGCCGCTCACCCAGCCAGGCCTCGGCCGCCAACAACAGCCAAGCCGCGGCCAAAAAGAACATGAAGCGCTCCTGGCCGCGCTGGCGCCGCTCGCCGTGGTGGGCCTTGGCCTGCAGCTTGCCGCGGATCCCCTGCACGTAGACGCGCTCCAGATCCAACTCGCCTGCCATGCTGTGGGTGTACAGGCCGCCGGTCAGCTGGGCAATCTGCTGCAGGGTGGCAGCATCCAGCTTGCTGAGGATGACGTTGCCCTGGGCGTCGCGGTGTAGGCCGCCCTCCGGCAGCGGCACCGGCGCGCCCTCTGGCCTGCCGATGCCGATGGGAAAGATGGGGACGTGCTGCGTCGCCGCCTCTGGCGCGGCGGCGATGGCCTCGGCGCCGTGGTCCTCGCCGTCGGTGATCAGCAAAATGGCCTGCGAGGCGTGCTCGGCGCCACCCATGGCGCTCAAGGCCGTGCGGATGCCGCTGCCGAGGGCGGTGCCCTTGGTGCTGATGAGGTTGGGGTCGATGTCGTCTAGGAACATCGCCACGGCGTTGTAGTCGAGGGTCAACGGACACTCGACGTAGGCCGCGCCGGCGAAGGCCACCAGGCCGACGCGGTCGCCGTGCAGGGTATGCAGCAGGTCGAGGATGTCGCGCTTGGCCTGCTCCAGGCGCGACAGCTTGCCATGGCTCTGCACGTCCTCCACCAGCATGCTGTCGGAGACGTCGACGGCGACGATGAGGTCGACGCCCTCCTGTTGCACCTGCTGCCAAGTGTTGCCCCACTGCGGGCGACACAGGGCGAGCAAACACAGACCCACCGCACCGAGCAGCAGCGCCATGCGCAGCTGCGCCAGGCGCGCCGACGGGCGCTGCGGCAACGCCGCCTGCAGCGCCGGTCGCAGTAGCAGGTCGAGGGCGGCCTGGCGGCGGCGCTGTGCCCACAGCAGCAGCAGGGCTATCGGCGGCAGCGCCATAAGCGCCAGCAGCCAGCCTGGCTCACCTAACATGGCAGCAACCGCAGGCGGGTGCGCAGCAGCGTCACTTCGAGGGCGAGAAGCACCAGGGCCACGAGCACCAGCGGCGCGAAGGCCTCCTGCTGCTCGAAGGGGGAGGGGCGATGCAGGTCGGATTTTTCCAAGCGGTCGATCTCCGCGTAGATGCGTGCCAGGCCTCTGCTGTCCTCGGCGCGAAAATAGTGGCCGCCGGTGATCTGTGCCACCTCACGCAGGGTCCTCTCGTCCAGGTCCGCCTCGATGTACTGCACGCTCTTGCCAAACAGCGAGTCCAGCAAAATGGGCGCCGGGCCGCGGTTGGCGGCGCCGACGGTGTAGATCTTGACGCCGAGCGAGCGCGCCAGCTCGGCGGCGCGTTTGGGACTGAAGGACCCGGCGTTGTTGCTGCCGTCGGTGAGCAGGACCATCACCTTCGAGCGCGCCGCGGAGCGGCGCAGGCGGTTGACGCCGGTGAGGATGCCGGAGCCGATGGCGGGGGTCTCCCCCGCCATACCGATGTGCATGCGTTCGAGCAGCAAGGTGACGATGTCGTGGTCGAGGGTGAGCGGACACTGGGTGAAGGCGGCGGTGCCGAAGGCGACGAGGCCGAGCTGGTCGTTGGGTCGGCGTGCGACGAACTCGGCGATGACGTCTTTGACCACCTGCAGCCGCGTGCGTCGCTGCGGGATGGGCAGCTCGGTGTCCAGGTCGAGGGCCTGCATGCTGCCGGAGGTGTCGACCGCCAAAAGCACGTCGACACCGCGGGCCCAGACTTTGTGGCCGGGCAGCAACCGCTGTGGCCGCAGCGTCGCGGTGGCCAGTAGCATTAGGGTCAACAGGCGCAGGGCCTGCACCCACGGCCGCAGGCGCTGGACGCGGCTGGGGCCTACGTCCTTGAGCGCTGCGGCCAGGGGATAAAGCAGTGCGCCGCGTCCAGCGCCCTGCGTCGGTCGCAGGATGCTGCGGCCAAAAAAGCCCGCAAAGACCAGCAGCGCCGGCACCCACGCCCACAGAAGCCACAGCGCCTGCAGCCTCATGGTGCCGTCCTGGGGGTTTTTGCGGGGCTGGTCGGCAGCGGTGGCGGACCCGCCGGCGGCGTTGGCACGGCGCCGGCAACGGTGGAGCGTACGAACCTCCGGGCACGCTCGAACATGGCGCGCAGCTGCGGCGGGTCGGGGACCACGCCGGCGTATTTCATCGCATCCGTCTGGGCCAAAAATTCTTTCAGGCGGCGCCGCTCCTCGGGCAGCAGGTCGACCAAGTCGGCCAGGCGGGAAAATATTTCCTCGGTGGTCATGAAGGTGGCGTGCAGGTCGAAGCGGGACTCGACGTAGACCCGGACGATTTCTGAGGCGGCGAAGGCGGCCTGGCGCATCGCCTGGCCGACCGCCGGCGTCTGGCTCTGGAGGCGGTCGAGGGCGGCGAGGGCGACGACGTGCGCCGGCAGAGCCGGTGTCGTTGGGACGCGGCGCTGGCGGCGACGCCGGCGCCAAAACCAAGCGGCGGCAGCCAGCAGCGCCAGCAGGGCGGCGGCACCTGCGGCCAACAGCCAGGGCGGCGGGCCCGCGACGGCAAACGCTTCGAGGGGCTTGAGGTCGCGTAGACTGGCGGGGGCTGGGTCGTCTTCTGGGCTGACGCGTACGTAGACTGGCTGCGACTGCAGGCGTTGGGTGAGCTTGCCCGGCGGCCCGAAGCTCGCGCTCAGCGCTGGCAGGACGTAGGCACCGGGCTGCTCGGCGGTGAGGGTAAAGCGCACCCGCTGGCGGATCCGCCCCTCGAGGTGGCGCGGCTTCTCCACCTCCATGTTAAGGCGCTTCATGCCGCCGGGCTTGTCGCCAGGATCTTCGAGCTGCATCTGCAGGTCGGCGGCGTGCTCCATGTCTACCTGCCACTGAACCGCCTCGGCCGGTGCCACGAATCCCTTGTCGGCGGCACTGTGGATCTCGGCGGGCGGCTGGGTCGCCGCCGCCGCCGCGCGAACGGCTCCGGGCGCCGCGCTCGACTGGCAGGCCGACAGGCCGAGGGCCATGTAGAGCAAGGCAGGCGATCTCATCGCGACCGTCTTCTGCCCTGGCCACGGA
>JBBSTS010000092.1:0-6166 GCA_038235675.1 Myxococcota bacterium
CCTGCCGCGACCTAGAGTTCCAGCAGCTCTACGACATCTCTTGGATCTACCACGAGAACGGCCTCGAAGGCGTGGTGCTCACCTACCCGGAGATCAAGAGCGCCGTCGACAACAAAATCATCTCCGACGTCAGCCTGCTGCCCACCTACCGCGACATCAAGAATCAAAAGGCCTGCATGGACGAGGTGCGCAAAAGAGCCGCAGATGCGAGTTTTTTTCCCGACGTCGACTTCGTGCTGGGGCTACAGGCCAGGCTCACCCCGACGCCGGCCAACCAGCCCGTCTACCGCAAAGACATCCCCATCCACCGCACCTACTTCCACGAAATCGTCCCGCCGCAGCAGATCGTGCCGGAGCTCGAGGCCCTGTTGGCCAGCTTGGCGCAGCCACGCGACGTCGAGCTGCACGCGGTCGAGTTTGCCGCCAACCTGCACCATCAGTTCATGCGCATCTTTCCCTTCACCCACCACAGCGGCATGCTCGGGCGCCTTCTGCTCAGCTTCGTCCTGCATCGCAGCGGCTTTTTGCCGGTCATCATCCACGCCGCCGACCGCCAGCGCTATTACGAGGCCCTGCGTGGCCCCGCTCGCCTCTTCGCGCCCTTTTTGCTCGAGGCGATGGAAAACTCTCTCGACAACGCGACGCGTTTTCTGGCCTTTCTCGACGGCAGCTCCGCCGCGCGCGCCCTTTAAGACGCTCTAACTCGACCCAGTTGCGGCGCGCCTCGGGGGTATGGTAGACGCCGCCGTGGCCTCCCCGACTCCCCCTGCGTCCGACGGCGACCAGCTGCCCCTCGTCGGGGCGCGGCAGCAAGATGCGGACCTTTGGGTCGAGGTCTATGGCCGCGCGCAGCTCCCCACCCGCTGGGGCGAGTTCGAGCTTTTCGTCCTCCGCAACAGCCTCGACGACAAGGAGCACCTCGCCCTGTGCCGCGGCCGACCGCGCGGCGCCCACGACCTGCCGGTGCGGCTGCACTCCGAGTGCCTCACCGGCGACACCCTGGGATCCTTGCGCTGTGACTGCCGCGACCAGCTGGAGATGACCCTCGAGGCCATGGGCCGCAGCCCCGCCGCCCTGCTGCTCTACCTTCGCCAGGAGGGGCGCGGCTTCGGCCTCGGCAACAAAATCCGCGCCTTTGCCCTGGAGCAGCAGGAGGGACTGGACACGGTCGAGGCCAATTTGCGCCTGGGCTTCGCCGACGACATGCGTGACTACCGCGTCGCGGCGCTGATCCTAAAGCTGTTTGGGGTCGCCTCCATCCGCCTGGCCACCAACAACCCCCGCAAGAGGGCCGAGCTGCAGGAGCATGGCATCACCGTCAGTGCCCGTGAGCCCATCTGGGCGGCAGAAAACGCCTTTAATCGCCAATATCTGACGACCAAGGCACAGCGCAGCGGCCACTGGCTGTAGCGATGCGGCCGTGAACGTCGACCGCAACGCGGCGGCACCGGTGACCGCCGGCGCCTGGGAGGCCTACGCCACCGCCGCTGCCGCGTCGTCGCCGCCGGCGGGCGCGACGCCCGCCGACCCCGCCGCCCCCTGGCGCCAGCAGATCGCCGTGGCGCTGGGAGCCAGCCCGGCGGAGGTACACCTGTGCAGCGGCGGCACCGAGGCCAACGCCCGTGCCCTCGCGACGCAGGTGGCGGCGCTGGCGCCACACCGTCGCCATCTGCTGGTGGCGGCGATCGACCACGCCGCCGTGCGCAACACCCTCGCCTGTCTGGCGCAGCAGGATCCTGGGCTGGAGGTCGAGCAGGTGCCGGCGGCGGCCGATGGGCGGTTGTGCCTGCGCTCCCTGCGCCAGCGTCTGCGGCCGCAGACCGGCCTGGTGGCGATGTGCTGGGCGTGCAACGAGACCGGCGTGCTGCAGCCACTGACGGCGGTGGCAGCCCTCTGCCGGGCGCAGGGCGTGGCACTGCACACCGATGCGGTGCAGGTGGCCGGGCGGCAGCGCATCGATTTCGCCGCGCTGCAGGCGTTGGGGGTAGGCAGCCTCGCCATCAGCGGCCACAAAGTGGGTGCCGTCGGCGGCATTGGTGCGGCGTTGTGGGCGCCTACGCTGGTCGACGCCTACGGGCTACCTGACGCCGCCCGCACCAACTTGCCGGGCTGCGCCTCGCTCGCCGCCGCCCTGACGGCCGCCCAGCGGCCGCAGGCATGGGCGGCGTACGCGCAGCTTGCCGCCCGGCGCGATGGTTTCGAGGCTGCCCTGCAGGCGGCGCTGCCGGGCATCGAGGTGCTTGGCGTCACCGCCCCGCGGCTCGCCAACACCAGCTGCCTGCGCGTCACAGGCTGCGAGGCCGACGGCCTGCTGATGGCGTTGGACCTGCAGGGGGTGGCGGTGAGCACCGGCAGCGCCTGCAGCTCGGGCTCACTCGAGCCGTCGCCCATCCTGATGGGCATGGGACTGAGCAAGGAGGCGGCACGCCAGACCCTGCGCATCTCTTTGGCCCCGGGCGAAGAGGTGGCGACGATCGAGCGTTTGACGGCGCTGCTGATAGGGGAAATCGAACGCTTTCGGGCTCTTTAGGCCCAGATTTGCCCTAAGGTGCGGCGCTGCGCAGGATGTCCTCCTGCGGACCGAGGCTGGCGAGGGCGAGGGCGAGGCGGTCTTGGGCTCGCCAGGCGTCCTGCAGGTGGACGAAGCCATTGATCAGCAGCGAGAACCCCAGGGCGTTGCCGGCGCGGTCGTAGACGACGCCGGAGAGGGCGCTGGCGCCGGCCAGCGTGCCCGTCTTGCCGCGCACCAGGCCGCGGGTTGGACGCTGCTGCATGCGCTCCTGCAGGGTGCCGGCGCCGCCGGCGACCGCCAGGGAGGTGAGAAATTCTGGCCACAGGCGTGGCTGGTCGTGCATGTTTTTTAGCACCTGCACGAGGTGGCGGGCGGAGAAGCGGTTGACCTCGTGCAGGCCGCTGGCGTTGCCGAGGGTGTAGGCCTGTGGCGGCAGGCCGATCTGCGTGTGCAGGTAGCTGGCCATCGCCGCCCGGCCCTTCTCCCAGCTGCCCGGGGCGCCGTAGACGTGCGCCCCCAGGGCACAGGCGATCTGGCCGGCGACGAAGTTGTTGCTGTGCTTGTTCAGCGGCCCGAGCAGCTCGGCCAAGCGCGGCGAGGCGAAGCTTACCAGCGGTTTTTGCACCCCAGTCGGGTTGACCCTTCCGGTGCGCACCCGGCCGCGCACGGGGATCCCCACCTGCGCCAGGCTGCGCACGAAGAGCTCACCGAAGTAGTGCGGCGGCGAGTTGACCCGGCGCCAAAACACCCGCGATGGCGCCTGTGCTTTAATTTCGCCGCCGACCACGACGCGGTCGTAGGGGCCCTGCTGCAGGTCCGGCCGGCGGTGCGGCAAAAGGTCGATGCGCAGCGCCTGCGGCCCACTCGCCGGCCGCCGCGCCAACGCTGGCGCAGCGCGCCGCGGCAACAGGCCGGCGCGCACCGTCTTCACCCGGCCGCTGACGCCGGCATAGTCCGACGGCGGGTCGAGGAGCACGCGCGCCGGTCGCCCGGCGACGGCGGCCGGCAAAATGTGCACCGCCAGGGCGTTGAAGCTCGCCGACAGAGCCCCCATCGGTGCCATGTAGGCGTTGGCGCTGCGGTCCGCCTGCCAGCCGTAGGCCAGGCGATCGCCGGTGAAGTAGCTGTCGTCGACCACCACGTCGCCGTCGATGCGGCGCACGCCGGCCACCACCAGGCGGCTGGCCAAGTGATGGATGCGCTCGGGGACCAAGAAAGGGTCGCCATAGCCCTTGATCCCCACCCCTTGCGACAGGCGGCCGTAGGCGTCGGGACGGCCATAGATTTCAGTTTTGAAGGTAAAATCGGGCGACAGGCGCTGCAGCGCCGCCGCCGCGGTGATCAGCTTGACGTTGGAGGCCGGCACCAACAGCTCGTCGGCCTCCCGCTCCAACAGGACGTGGCCGTCGCTCAGGCGCATCACCACCAGCCCAATGCGAGCTTGCAGCAGGCCAGGAGCGTCGAGCAGGGCGGCAAACTGCGGCTGGGTCGCCAGCTCGCCCAGCGGCAGGGCGCCGAGGGCGAGGCCTAAGAAAAAGCCAAGAATGGAGGCGCTACCACCGGCCGCGGCGCTGTTGCCGCGACACGCGCTGCGGGCCCATGCCGGTGGACAGCATTTGCGCCGGCGGCCGCTCGAGGTGGAACTGATACCACTGCTCTTGGTAGGCGCGCATGCGGATTTTCTGCTTGTTCTGCACCGCCAAAAGGGCGTCGCCGACGCGTGGATCCTGGCCGGCGACCTTTTTGGCGCGGGTGAGCACCCGCTGCGCCCCCGCGGCGTCACCGATCTGGCCGAGCAGGTAGGCGTAGAGGGTCCACGCCAGGCCCTGCTTCTTGGCGCGCGAGGTGACCACGTCGAATGTTTTGCGCATCTGGGCGTGGTCGTGGCGCTTGTAGTAGATGACCCCAAGCATCGCCCCGGCCACCCAGTAGCCGAACATGAGCGAGCGCTTGAGGTAGGGAAGGGCGCGGCCGAAGTCCTTCTGCAGGAAGTAGAGGATGCCAATCTGCGCGTCGACCTGGCTGCGGACGCCAAACTGGTAGCGGGCCAGCGGGTAGGCTGCCTCGATGTGGCCGATGGCGCGGGCAAAGTTGGGCGGCGGCTGCTGCAGCAGGCGGTTGCCGCGGCCAAAGATGGTTTCGACTCGGCGCAGGGTACGGCGGGCCAGGGCCCAGTAGGTGCCCAGGGCCAGCAAGATCCCCGGGACGATCGCTTCGCCGGTGGTCAACAGCTGCGGCAGGCGCAAAGCGAGGCTCAGCAGGGTGCCACAGAGCAGGGCGAGGACGGCGTTGAACATGGACTAGAGGCCGATGGAGGCGCCCAGGCGCCCCTCGGTGACCCAGGCCATCTGGTGATTGACGCTACGCGGCAGCACGCCGCCCTCGGCGAAAAAGCCGAGGCCCAAAAAGGAGAAGCCGACCCCGAGCGAGCCGCCGTAGGCCCAGGCTCGGTTGGCGCGTGAAAAGGGGTCGACCGCGGCGAAGACCAGGCGTGCATAGAGCGGCACCAGCGGCGCGCTGAGCACCACCATCGGTCGCAGCTCCCAGCCAACGTTGAGGACGTTGCCGCCGCGGACCTGCTCGAGGGTCCCCACCATCCCCAGCTCTGGGCGGACGATGCCGGCGAAGCCGTAGCCCGCTGCCAACAACAGGTTGGTGGCCTGATAGTGGACGTCGGGGGCTACCTGGCCGCCGACGCCGAGCGACGCGGAGAGAACGGGTCCCGCCTTGGCGGGCTGCGGCAGGTGCGCGAGGAGCGAAAAGAGGGCCGCAGCAGCGACGCCTCGCAAACGAGGGCGGATGAGCAAAGCCATAGCCCCCCTGTGTACGCGGCAGGCCCCGCTTGCGCAACCTTTGCAGGCTGTGATAGGCGCCCCCCGGCATGTCCGGGCACAGCAAATGGTCGACGATCAAGCGCAAAAAAGGGGCCAACGACGCCAAAAAGGGGAAGATCTTCACCAAATTGGTGCGTGAGGTCACCACCGCCGCCCGCCTGGGCGGCGGCGAGCTGCAGTCCAATCCCCGCCTGCGCGCCGCCATCGCCGCCGCCAAAGCCAGCCGCATGCCGGCCGACAACATCGAGCGGGCGATCAAAAAAGGCACCGGCGTGCTGGAAGGGCCGCCCGTCGAGGAGGTGGCCTACGAGGGCTACGGCGCCGGCGGCGTCGCCTTCTACGTCGAGGCGCAGACCGACAACCGCCATCGCACCAGCAGCGACGTACGCGCCGCTTTCTCCAAACAGGGCGGCAACCTCGGCGCCACCGGCAGCGTTTCTTATCTGTTCACCAAGCGCGGCGTCGTCTGCTTCGCCCAGTCCGACTGCAGCGAAGCGCAGCTGTTGGACGCCCTGCTCGATGCCGGCGCCGACGAGCTGCGCTGCGAGGAGGGCCAATGGGTCCTGGAATGCGCGCCGCAGGACCTGCCGGCGGTGATCGACGCCGCCGACGCGGCGCAGCTGCGCTACGACTCGGCGGCGATCAGCATGCTGCCGGAGACCACCATCCCCGTCGGCGGTGAGGAGGCCGAGCAGGTGATGCGGCTGTTCGAGCGCCTCGACGACTTGGACGACGTGCAGAACGTCCACAGTAATTTTACCCTGACCGCCGCCGAGGCATGATCGTCTTGGGGCTCGACCCGGCCACCTTGGCGTTGGGC
>JBBSTS010000093.1:0-6132 GCA_038235675.1 Myxococcota bacterium
CGGCGGTGCCACGCACGCGCGTGCAGCTCTGCAGGGTGCCGTCGAGGCGAGCGACGTTGCGAAAGGCCGAGAAAATCTGCCGTGCCCGCACCGAGCCGGTCCAGTTGATGCGTGGATGCGAGTAGCCATTGCCGTCGGCGAACTCCACCGCGACGCCGGGGTGGCCATCGCTGTCGCCGTCGACGATGTGGGTCAGGCCGCGGTAGCTGCTTGGCCAGACGTCGCGCAGCGGGTCTGCCATGCGCACGCCCATCTCGATGGCCACCATGCCGGTGGCAAAGGTCGTGCCCGGCTGCGCCTCGCCGTCGAGGCGATAGCTCAGCGGATAGGTGGGCAAGTCGGTGCGGGCAAAAAGGCTGTCGGGAAAGCGGACGCCGAAACGCTCGCTGGCCGCCAAGGCGGTGGTGAGGTAGTCGGGCAGCTGAACCCCACAGACCTGCATGCGGTCGTCCACCTGGGCGCCATGGTGGCGGCGCTCGATTTTGACGGTGTGCACCATCATGCCCCTGCCGGCGCGCACCCCGAGGCTGCCGGACCACTGTACCGGGAGCTGCATGCGCATGGCCCAGGTCCCACTCAGATCGCAGGCAGCCGCCTGCAGCGGCTGGGCACGCTCGTGCTGCGCCGCCTCGAGATCGCCCTTGTCGTAGGAGCCACAGGCGGCGCCGAAACAGGCGATTAGAAGAAAAGCAACCGACGGGCGGCGGGCATCTTGGGAAACGGCGCGAAAGTAGGGCATGTTGGCCTCCGTGGCCGGCGAGGGTATCCCAACCTGCGCGCCGGTGCGACCCTTAAAATGCCCTGTTGCCGTACCCGGAGAGTTCCATGAAAATTGCCCCCAACTGTTTCGTCGAGATCGAATTCACCCTCACCGGCGACGACGGCACCGTGCTGGACTCCAGCGACGGCGAGTCCTTCACCTATCTGCAGGGCCACGACGAGGTGGTGCCGGGGCTGGAAAAGGGCCTGGCGGGCAAGGAGGCGGGCAACGCCCTGCGCATCGTGGTGGTGCCGGAAGACGGCTTCGGCGAGCGCGACCCGCAGCGCGTCACCAGCGTGCCGCGCAGCGAGTGGCCCGCCGACTTAGAGGTGGAAGTGGGCGACGAGGTCGCCGCCGACGACTCCGAGGGCGAGGCGGTCACCATGTGGGTGACCGCAATCGACGCCAACGAGGTTAACCTCGATGGCAACCACCCTCTGGCCGGCATGACCCTGATTTTCGAGGTAAAAATCTTGGCGGTGCGCCAGGCCACCGCCGCGGAGCTGGAGGAGGCGCACGCCGAGGCCTGAGCGATACAATGCGTTGCGTTAGTAAGTGCTTTCCGGTAGCACCGAAGGGAGTCGTTGGTTGGCTTCTGGTCGGTGCGCCAAGCCTTTATGGCTGGACACCAGAAAGTTCTGCCCGTGCCGCAGCCTTCTGTCCGCCTTGCCCGCCACCCTTCGTTGCTTGGCGCCATTGCCGCAGGCGATCGCCAGGCGCTGATGGAGCTTTACGACCTGCACGGCGCCCGCGCCCTGAGGTGGGCTGCCCAACAGGTGGGTCCAGGCAACGAAGCAGAGGAAGTCGTCCACGACGTCTTTTTTGCTCTGTGGCAGGGCCACGGGCCCAGCGCCGGCTGCGTCGGCGCCTGGCTGCGGCGGCAGGTGGGCCGCCACGCGCGCCGCATGCGTCGCCTCTGCCCTGAAATCGCCGATCAGTGGCCGGAGCCCACGGCCGGCGGCGGGCGGCCCGATCCCTGCACTGGCCTGGTGCCGCCCGCCTGGCTGCGCGAAGGCCTGGCCCACGCCTGCGGCGAGGTGGGACGCTTTCACCGCCATGCGGCACAGCTGCGGCGACTGCTGGGACGCGACGGCGCCAGCCTCGAGGCGCTGCTTTTCGCGCTGGACGACCCGGCGCGCTGGCAGGCCGGCCACACGCAACGGGTTTACACCCTGCGGCCCGAGGCCGACGGCGCCCTGGTCTTCTTTCGCGTTGCGCCAGGGCAGCCCCTGCACGCCCCTGTGCCGCAGCCGGGCGCCCGCGCCCTGTTGCTGCAGGGGCTCTGCCGCGGCAGCGATGGCCGCACCTATGCCGCCGGCTCGACGCTGTGTTTGGCGTCGGCCGGCGCCGCCACGCCGCCCTACCTCGTCCTGCCCGATTTGGAGGCCCTCGGTGCCCATTACGTCGAGGCTTTCTTCACCCCGCAGGTTGCGCCACCGCCAGAGGCGACGCAGCTCGCGGGCGGTGCGCCGCCGAGCGGGCACCGCGTCGAGGCGGGTCCGGTCTGTCCCGGCAGCCTCTAGGCAGCCTCTAGGCAGACTCAGGTCAGCTTTCTACCGCCGGATCGGCGTCCAGCGCCGTCACCCACATGGCGTATCCCAGCGCCGACACCACCAAGCTGCCGCCGGCAGCACGCTGCCAGCCAAGCGCCTCGCCAAAGCAAACCCACCCCAAAAGGGCGGCCACCAGCGGCTCGAGAAGGGTGGCGAAGCCAACGATGCTGGCCTGCAGGTGCCGCAAAGAATGGTTTTGCAGGCTGTGCCCCACCCCCTGGGTCACCAGCGCCATGCCCGCCACGCCGACCCAGGTAGGGCGCTCGGACAGGGGCGGCGGGGCGATGCCCTCCACTGCGAGGGCAGCGAAGAGGGCGACGGCTCCCCAGCCGAAGACGCGGCTGATGATGTCGAAGGTTCCAACCTGGCCACAGCGGGCCCCCAGCAGGGTAATGTGACGCAGCAACAGGAGGTAGATGGCGATCAGCAGGCTGCTGGCCAATGCCAGCACCATTCCCAAACCGAGCTGATCGCGCACCAGCAAACCGGCGTGCGCGCCGCCCGCCTCGAGCATCAGGCCCACCCCGCCCATGCCGAGAAACAACGCCGCCCAAAAGCTGGCCACCAGGCGACGGCGGGCGAAGATCACCTCGTAAAGGCTGTTCCAAACCGGCGCGGTACACACCAGCAGGGTGGCCATGCTCATCGACAGGCGCCGCAGTGCCTCCATCCAGGCGACGAACTGCAGGGCGAGCAACAGCCCGGCCAGCAACATCTTGAATTCCAGCCTGTCGCCGGGCCGCGCGCGCGCCGCCGGAGGCAGCCGCAGGCTACCGCGCTGCCGCCACAAAAGGCGCAGCATCAGCGGCAGGGCCACCAGCCCCAGGCGCCAAGCGGCGACCGCCAGCGGCGTCATCGTCGTCAGGGCCAAGCGGCCAAAGACGGCACCAGAACCCATGGCCAGTTGAGCCAGCAGCAAGAGCGCATAGGGACGCATACAACAGAAGTCCTATCGCCGCGCGGGCGCCTAGAGGTGGCTCGAGGCGCCCAGGGTAAAACGCGCCAGTGCCGTGAGGCCACAGCCACACAGCACGGTCGCCAGAAAGTTGCGCGAGAAGTAGGCGACCAAAAACGATGGCAGGCTGACGGCCAAAAATAGCTTCTGATCGCCGCTGAGGGCGACGCCATCTTTGGCGACGCACATCCACTCCATGCAGATGGCCGCGACCACCCCCGAGGGCACGAAGCGCAGCCAGACGATGGCGGGGCGCGGCAGCTGACGGTGGGCCAGCAGCTCGAGCGGCAGGTAGCGTAACAGAAAGGTGAGCAAGGCCGAGCCAAGGATGCACAGCCAGATCTTGGCGCCGGTCATGGCTGCGGCCTCGACACTTCATCCAGGCAGAGCGAATGCAGCGGCCGGCGCTTGGGCCGCTGCTCGCGCTGCAGCTGCTGCCAGGTGGCCAAGGTGGCGCCGATGGCGGTGGCCAGCACCAGGCTCCAAGTGGCCGCCGGCGACTGCCGCAGGCCGACCGCCAAGATACCGCAGAGCGCGGCGCTTGCCAGCTGCAGGCGATCTTCGATGAGCATCACCAGCATCACCACGAACATGGCGATGGGGGCGTAGTCGAGGCCCATCTGGCGCAGCAAAACTTCGGAGGCGCCGCTGTAGACGGCGACGGCAGTGCCGAGCAACAGGGCCCCGTAGAGCGCCAGGTTGGTGGTGATCCCCTCGATGAAGCTCAGGGGCCGCTGGGGCAGCTGTGACGCGTGAATGGCAAACGCCTCGTCGCAGAGGCCGAAGGCGAACATCGAGCGCTGTGGGCGGCTGAAGCTGCGCACGTGCGGCGCCAGTGAGGCGGACATCAGCAGGTGGCGAAGGTTGCAGATAAAGACGGTGAGCAAGATCGAAAACAGCGGCTGGCCACTGTAGAGCAGCTCCATGGCCATCAGCTGGGAAGAGCCCGCGTAGATCAGGGCCGACATCGACAGCGCCGTGTGGGGGTGAACGCCGTAACGCAGAGCAATCACGCCGACGGTGAAGCCCAGGGGCAGATATCCCAGCATCATGGACGACGCGGCGCGTAGGCCGTTTTTCACCTGCTGCTTGGTCGAAACTTCTGGATTGGTCGATACTTCTGACATGCTCGCTTTTCCTACCGGATGCTACGACGGCTGTATAGGGTCCAGCGCAACCTGTTTGACCAGCACGGCATTGCTGTCTGGGCGCGGGTGCCGGCCGCCGCGCTCTGCCAAGACCTTGGTCAACTGGGCGCCCAAAAAGAAGATGTGGGCGGCGTAATAGATCCACAAGAGCAGCACCACCAACGAGCCAGCCGCACCATAATAGGCGCTCTCGGCCCCCTGGCGAGAGAGGTAGAAGCTCAGCGGCCATTGTGCCAGGGCGAAGAGTACCCCCGAGACGAGGCCGCCAGAGAACGCGTCTCGCCAGTCGACCGTGGCATCGGGCATCAGGCGGTAGACCAGGCCAAACGTCAGGGCCACCAAAATCGCGGTGGTGCCCATCGGCCCGATGGACCACATCAGTGTCGAGCCCGGCAGGCGCGAGCCCAGCACTTCCTTGGCCGTCGCGCCGCATGCCGTCAAAACCATCAACAGCGTAAGTAGGGCGCCAAAACAGAGCACCAGGCCCAGCGCCAGGGCTTTTTTGTACAGCGTCAGCAGGACACTGGTGCGGACGTTGTGAAACTCGGTACGGACGTTCCACAGCTGGTTGATCGCCTCCTGCAGCTGCGAGAAGAGGCGTGAGGCACCGAGGAAGATGAGCAGCACCCCCAGCAGCGACGCCCGGCGGCCGCCCTTTTGCTCACGCAGCTGCTCGACCAGATTGGAGAGGGTGGCCGCGGCATTGGTGCCGACGTAATGCGACAGGCTCAGCTGCAGCTGTTGGTTGGCTGCTTGCTCGCCGAAGAGCAGGCCGGCAGAGTAGACCGCCACCAGGCCCAAAGGCGCGATGGCCAACAGGGCGTAAAACGCCAGGGCACCGCTAAGCAGCGGCCCGCCGTTGTCCAAAAAAGTGCTCACGGTCTGCCGCAAAATGGCCCACAGGTCCACGATAAAGCGCTGCAGCGCCGGCTTCGCGCGCCATGGGGTAACCTCGACCATGCTTCGCACCAACCACACCTCGAAGGGTCAGACAAGCCTCGCAAAAGTTGGCGCGACCGGCTGCAGCATGCGACATTCACAGAGGTGAGCTCCGCCTCCTCCCCCGCCGACTACGTCCCCGACAGGCAGAAACGCACCGCGGTTCGGGTCGACGTCGACAGCTTGCCGATGCAGCTGTGGCTGCTGCGTCGCGACGTCTGTGAGCTCATTCCCGCCACCTTCGTCAACCTCAGCGGCTCAGGCGGCCTCATCGAGTTCCACGAGGCGCTGCCCATCGGCCTCAACGTCCACTGTCGCTTCGGGCTCCCCAGCGGCATGGTTAACTCCGTCGACGCCCAGATCGTCCGCTCGCTGCCGGGATCCACCTCGAGCTCCTTCAAGCTGGGCCTCCACTTCGAATTCCCTCTCGAAGGCAAGCGCGACATCTTGGTGCGGTGGATCTTCGAGGAGATCAGCCGTCAGCGTCGGGAGCAGTCCTAGTGCCCCATCTCACAGATCTTTGCACCATCCTCGCGGGTCCTGACGTCCAGGACTGCGTTGCTCCTCCTCGCCATATCAATGATATGGCTCGTCGTCGCGCCTTGCCCTGAACGCCATGCCCTCGCGAGGCTGCCGCAAAGATCTGTGAGATGGGGCACTAGCCGTCGCGAATGTGGGGCGGACGCTGGCGGCGCCAGATTGCACATTGACAGCACGCCGGCCCCGGGTGACCCAGTGCCCATGGTGTCCGACCCTGCATTCGTCCTGCGTGAGGGC
>JBBSTS010000094.1:0-6072 GCA_038235675.1 Myxococcota bacterium
GGCAAAGGCGCGGGCTTTTTTGCGCCAGGCCTGTCAGCCAGCGCGCCACCTTGGCGGTGCGCCGTGCTGGCAGCGCGTCGGCCTGCGCCAAACCGGCGTCGAGCCAGGCGGCGGGGACAAGAAGCTCGGGCGCGTGCCGCACCAAACTGCGGGGCGGGCTGGCGGACGCCGGGGTATGTGCCAGGGCCGTCGTTGTGGCCGCCTCGTCGCGCGTCGTGGCCTGCGTGACGGGACGCTGCAGGGTGCGCTCGCGGTTATAATTTTGCACGGCATCCTCCAAGCGGCGTAGGTGGGTGTCGATGGCCGCATAGGCTTTTTTGCAGCGGCGGCGCAGACGTACGTGCATGACGCCGGGAAGCTGCGGGTGGGCTGCAGTGTAGGCCATCAGGCGGGCCAAATCGCAGCCACGAAGATCGTCCGCCTCCTGCGCCAGGCGGGCGCGCAGCTGCATGCAGTCCTGCCAGCGCGCCCGCAATCGCCTTAGTTCGGTGCTGCTGGGCCTGGGGCTGGGCGCTGGCCAGGCGGCGCCGGCCAGCAGTTTCAGACGGGCGTGGTCGCCGGCTTCCACCCAGGCATTGACCTGCGCCATCAGCGCCTGGCGCGCGGCTGCCTGGACGGGGTTGGCGGCGTGGTCGGGGTGCAGCGCCAGGGCCAGCTGCTGGCGCAGCCGCCGCAGCACGGCCTGTGCACGGCCGGCGCTGGGGAGCTGTCGCCTCGACGCCGCCTGCAGTTGCTCATCTGTCGGGGCCGGGGAGAGGGACGCGTCGGTCTGCGCGTCGCAGGGGGGCATGGGACGGGCCGCCGCTGCTGCGACGGGGCCGAGGGCCGCTGCGGCGGCGCGGTCGCGGCGGCGCTGCCGCCCTTGGAGGCGGGCGAAAGCGGTAAGCTCCGGGGCGGGCGCGAAGCGCAGGTGCTGCGCCAGCGCCGCCTCCCAGCGCTGTAGGTGATGCACCAGGCGCAGGGCGCGAGAAAGTCGCCGCTTGCTCGGCGCCAGTCGCGCCGCATGGCGGCACTCGAAGGCCTGCAGCGCCTGGCGATGGGCATCGACGTTGGCGTCCAGGGTGCGCGCCTGCTGCGCGGCGTGGCGCAGCAGCAGGGTAAGTAGACGCGCCTCTGCCTGCAGGCGCGTCTGCTTAAGGACGGGAAGCTTCGCGGCGGCTGAGACTTTTTGGGGCACGCTCCATAGTAGTTCTTTGCGTCCGCGTCGACCAGGGGCACTCAATTGATTGGGACGCACTCTAATTGAGCAGACGCGCCTCTTACAGCAGGCGCGTCTGCTTTATCGATAGGACAATTCGGAGCTGTTAAAGCTTTTTTGCTTCGACCTTGTAGTAGTTTTTGGCGTACTCGTCGACCATGCGTGCCGCAGTGAACTGCGCCCCGGTGGCGATGGCGCGCTTCATGATTTGCGTCCAGGCGCCGCGCTCCTGGTAGTACGTGGGAATGATTTTTTCTTCCAACAACGTGTACAGGGCATCGGCGTCTGAGGCATCGTCGGTGCGGCTCGGGTCGCCGATCGTCCAGCCGTTGCGGCCGTGGTCCACCGCCTCGGCCCACCAGCCATCCGAGATGCTCGCCGACGGCACGCCATTTAAGGTCGCCTTCATGCCGCTGGTGCCGCTCGCCTCGTGCGGGCGGATGGGGGTGTTGAGCCAGACGTCGACGCCGGCGGTGATCAGCGCGCCGGTGAGCATGGTGTAGTTGTTCAAGTAGGCCAGGCGCACTTCGTCGCCCAAGCGCAGGCCAGCCTGCTGCAGGCCCTGGATCAAGCGGTGGCCCGCCTCGTCTTTGGGATGCGCCTTGCCGGCGAAGATGAACTGCACTTTGCCGCGGCAGATCTTTTTGAGCCGCTCGATGTCGGTCAGCAGCAGCATGGCGCGCTTGTAGCTGGCGGCGCGGCGGGCAAAACCAATCGTGAAGATGGATTCGTCGAAGCCCTGATGGCTCTCGGCGTTGGCATACTGCAAAAGCTTACGCTTCGCCTGCAGGTGGGCGTCCTGGACGCCGGCGTCGCTGAGCTCACAGGCGCGCGCCAGGCCTGCAGGCTCACTGCGCCAGCCCGGGAGCTCGCGGTCGAACAGGCGTGCGAAGGGCTTGCTTACCCAGGTGAGGTGATGGACGCCGTTGGTGATGTGGCCGATGTCGCGGCCGGGGAACATGCCGCGCGCCACCTCGCCGTGCAGGCGCGAGACGCCGTTGGCCGAGCCGCACAGCGACAGCGCCAGCTCGCTCATCGACAGGGCATTTTGCCCCGCCAGGGCGCGGATGTGGGCGGGCAGAAGGGCACCGAGCGACGCCTCCGCCAGGCCGTAATCGAACACGTCATGGCCGGCGGGCACCGGCGTGTGGGTGGTAAAGTGACAAGACTTGCGGATCTCCTCGACGCTCTTGCCGGCGTTGAGCAAGCACAGCGGCACGAAGCTGCAGTGGCCCTCGTTGAGGTGGTAGTTGCGGATGTCCTTGTAGACCGCCTGCACCGCCTGCACGCCGCCGAAGCCCAAGATGGCCTCCTGCAGGATGCGCAGGCCGTTGTCGCCGCCGTACAGGGCGTGGGTCAGGCCGCGGTCCTCATCGGCGTTGCCGGGCTGGTCCGCATCGAGAAAGAGGATCGGCACGCGGCCGCCGCCGTGGCCGGTCAGGTGGGTGCGGTAGATCCCCAGGGTGACCTTGCGGCCACGCAGGGTAAGGCTGACCGTCTCAGGCAGCTTCTCCAGCATCGGCTCGGGCACGAAGGTGGGGTAGGACTCCTGCTGCCAGCCCTCGTGGCTGATGTGCTGGCGGAAGTAGCCGCGCCGATAGAGCAGGGTAATGGCGACCAACGGCAGGCTGGCGTCGGCTGCCGCCTTGAGGTGGTCACCTGCGAGGATCCCCAGGCCCCCAGAATACGTCGGGACGCTGGCGGAAAAACCGATCTCAGCACTAAAATAAGCGGTGTAGCTCACGACGTAACCTCCGGGGAAATGGGCAGACCTGCAGCATGTAGCGAAGGAGATCTGCGCCCCGGAGTCAACGTTTTTGTAGCGGGCTGGGCTGTTCGGGGCCAAGCAGGCCGCGGCGCAGACGCTCGACGGCGCCCGACAGAACGGCGTCGCTGCAGGCAAAAGACAGGCGCACGTGGGCGTCCGAGCCAAAGGCGGCGCCGGGTACCAGCGCCAGGTGCACGTCGCGCAGCAGCGACTCGCACAGGGTGGTGGAGTCAGGGCGTTCGGCAGAATAAAATTTGTCGACGCGGGCAAAGACATAGAACGCGCCGGCCGGCGAGGTGCACTGCAGGCCGGGGATCTTGCGCAGCCCCTGCACCAGCTTGTCACGGCGGCCGGCGAATATTCGCCGCATGCGCGCCACCTCTTCCTGCGGCCCCTGCAGCGCCGCGACCGCGGCGGCCTGGGCAATGCTGCAGGCGCCCGAGGTGCTCGCGCCCTGCAGGTTGTTCATCGCCTCGATGAGCTGCGCGGGGCCGATGCCGAAGCCGATGCGCCAGCCGGTCATCGCGTAGGTCTTCGACACCCCCAAGACAATCAGCATACGGTCGCGCAGCTGCGGGGCGACGTGCGCCAGGCTGACGAAGGGGGCGTCGTAGACCAGGCCGTAGTAGATGTCGTCGGTGATCAGGAAGATCTGCGGGTGCTTCTGCAGCAGGGCGGCGATCTCGCGCAGCTCGTCGGCGGTGTAGGTGGCGCCGGTGGGGTTGGAGGGGCTGTTGAGGATCAACAGGCGCGTCTTGGCGGTGATCCGCGCCGCGAAGTCGGCGGCCTTGGGCAAGAAGCCCTGCGCCTCGTCGGTCGGCACCCGCACCGCGGTGGCGCCGACGAAGCGCACCACCTCGAGGTAGCTGACCCAAAAGGGCGAGGCGAACATCGCCTCGTCGCCCGGCCGCAACAGCGCCGCCATGGCGTTGAAGAGCACCTGTTTGCCGCCGGCGCCCACCGTCGTCTCGTTCACTGCGACCTTCCAGCCGTAGACGTCCGCCGCCATTTGCACCACCGCCTGGCGCAACAGGGGGGTGCCGGCGACGGGGGTGTATTTGGTTTGGCCGGCGTCCAGGGCGCGTTTGGCCGCCTCTTTGATGTGCACCGGGGTGTCAAAATCGGGCTCGCCGGCCGACAGGCTCAGCACGTCGAGGCCGTCGCGCTGCATTTGGCTGGCACGGGCGCTGATCGCCAGGGTGGCAGAGGGGACCAGGCAGGCGACGCTTGGAGCGATGTCGATCATGAAAATTTTTCCTTGAGGGCAGACGCCACGTGGGCCGGGACGAAGGGGGCGACGTCGCCGTGCAGTGCGGCGATCTGACGGACGAGGCCGCTGGAGACGGCGGCGTGGGCGGCGTGCGAGGGCATCAGCAGGGTTTCGAGGCCGCCGCCCTGCAGCCGGTTGGCCATCGCCAAGGGGTATTCGCCCACCCAGTCGTGGCCGGGGCGCACGCCGCGCAGCAACACGTCCGCGCCAAGCTTGCGGGCGGCGTCGACCAGCAGGCCGCGGACTTCGACGATGCGCACGTTGGTGGCGTCGCCCACCGCCTCCTGCAGCATCGCCAGGCGCTCGGTGACGCCGAACAGTGGCACCTTGGCGTCGTTGTGGGCGAGGGCGACGATGAGGGTGTCGAAGAGCCTGCGGCCGCGGGCGATGAGGTCGAGGTGGCCGAGGGTCGGCGGATCGAAGGTGCCGGCGTACAGGGCGATCATGGTGTGGCGACCGCGGCGCTCAGCACCGTCAGGCCCACGCTGCCGTAGCGGCGCTGCTGGCAAAGCGGCAGGCCCGCAGGCAGCGGCTCCGGTGGCACCGCGCCGGCGTGCTCACAGGCGATGCGGCCGTCGGCGGCCAGCAGGCGGCGCGAGACCACCTGCGGCAGAATTTCGGGCAGCAGGTTTTTGTCGTAGGGGGGGTCGAGAAAGATGAGGTCGAAGCCTGCCGCCGGCAGCTCGCTCAGCGCCCGCTCGACGTAGGTGGGCAGCAAGGTCGCGTCGCCGGCGAAGGGGCGCAGGTTGTGGCGCAGGGCGTGCAGCGCCGGACTGGCCGCCTCGACGAAGGTGGCGTGGGCGGCGCCGCGCGACAGCGCCTCGATGCCCAGCGCACCGCTGCCGGCGAACAGGTCGAGGACGCGCGCCCCCGCCAGCGACAGATGGCTGCCGAGGATGGAGAAAAGCGCCTCGCGCACCCGTGCCGGCGTCGGCCGCGTGAGGGTGCCAGGCGGCACCTGCAGTTTGCGACCCCTGGCGCTTCCGGCTATAACCCGCATCGGCTGGCAGTGTACGCCAGCGGTTCCGGCGGCCCAAGGGGTGGCGTCGTTTAAGAAAGGTCGGCCGATGCGCACGAGGACTGGGCAGCAATCACAATCGTTGCGGGCCGCCATGCTGGGCCTCGCCGTCGTCTTTGCCGGCGGCTGCGTCTCGCGGGCCGACATCGAAGACCTCAAGACCAGCCAGAAGGCGATGGCCGTGCAGGTGGCGCAAATTGCTGCCGACCTCAAAGCGCGCGGCGCGCAGCCCGGCGGCCGACCCGCCGGCGCGGTGCCGCCGGCGGCCGCGACGCCAGCGCCCGACAAGGTCTACGCCGTGGCGGTCGAGGACGCGCCCGCGCTCGGTGCTGCCGATGCCTGGGTGACCCTGGTCGAGTTTTCAGACTTCGAATGCACTTTTTGCCGCATGGCCAGTCAGACCCTGACGCAGCTGCGCGAGCGCTACGGCAACGATTTGCGCATCGTCTTCAAGCACAACCCGCTGCCCGTCCATAGCCGTGCGGTGCCCGCCGCATTGGCGACCGAGTGTGCCCGCGAGCAGGACGCTTTTTGGCCCATGCACGACAAGCTCTTCGCCGGCGCCGGGGCCACGGCTTTGGGCGACGCCCAGATCGAAGCCTACGCCAAAGAGCTCAAGCTGGAGCTGAAGAAGTTCAAGGCCTGTCTGGGCGGCCAGAAGCCACGTCGGCGCGTCGAGCAGGATCAGGGGCAGGCGCGGGTCTTCGGCGCCCGCGGCACCCCCAACTTCTTCATTAACGGTCGCTTCGTCAGCGGTGCCCAGAAGCTTGAAGTCTTCAGCCAGGTGATCGACGACGAGCTGCAGAAGGCCAAAAAGA
>JBBSTS010000095.1:0-6030 GCA_038235675.1 Myxococcota bacterium
AACGCAGGCAAGCGGGGCTGTTGCCTCGATAACCCTGACACCCGGTAAGAACAAGGAGCGCCGCAGATGGCGAGAACCAAAAAAAAAGTCAGTAAGACAACCAAAAAAGTGTCCGCCGTGAAGCGCAAAGTGGGACGTCCGCCGAAGAAAAAAGCGGTCGGTCGGCCTCGCAAGGCCACAAGCCAGAAGAAAGTCGTCGCCAAGAAGCGCGGCGTCACGGCCAAGAAGACGGTCGGCGGCGTGAAGAAGAAGGCGGCTGCTGCCAAGAAGAAGGTGGTTCGCAAGACCAAGGCGGTCGCCAAGACGGCCAAACGAACCGCCAAAAAAGTGGTCGGCCGGGCCAAAAAGGCCGTTGGCGTGACCAAGAAGAAGGCTCGCGGTCGGCCGCGTAAGGTGACGACGGTGGTCAAAACCGCCGCCAAGAAGGCCACCCGTAAAAAACCGGGGCCCAAGCCCGGCGCCAAAGCCGCGGCCAACAAAGCAGCTGCGGCCAGCAAAGCCGCGGTCCCGAAGCGCAAAGTGGGACGCCCACGTAAGAACCCGCTGACCTCGTTTGCCGAGCAGCTGGGGCTTATCGACGGCAACGGGTCCAACGCGTAAAAAGAGCCATAAAGATTAGCCACTGAACAGCTTTATAAAGGTCGTACTCTGCGGCCTACGCCGGGGTGGCCCCAACGCGAAGCAAGCTATTGCTTGGCGTTGGGGCCTTCTTTGGCGTGGTGCCGCAGGACGCCGATCGCGTGCGCGAGGTCGGGTTTTCCGAAGATGGCCGATCCGGCGACGAAGACCTCGACGCCGGCCGCGGCTGCCGCAGCGATGGTCTTCGGTGCCACGCCGCCGTCTAATACGATGTCGAACACCAGCCCCAGCTCCTGTTTGAGCCGCGCCAACTCGCCTACCTTCTGCAGCATGGCCGGCAAAAAGCTCTGGCCGCCAAAGCCCGGGTTGACGCTCATGATCAGCACCTGGTCGCACAGCGGCAGCACATGCTGCAGGGCGGCCACTGGCGTACCCGGATTGAGTGAAACGCCGGCGCGTTTGCCGAGTTCACGGATCTGCATCAGGGTGCGATGAATATGTGGGCATGCCTCGAGATGGACCGTGAGGTGGTCGGCACCGGCCTGAGCATACTGAGCTAGGCTCTGCTCCGGCCGCTCGATCATCAGGTGGACGTCGAAAGGCAATTTGGTCAGCGGCCGCAGCGCGGCGATGAGCGGCGGGCCAAAGGTCAGGTTGGGAACGAAATGGCCGTCCATGACGTCGAGATGCAGCCAGTCGGCGCCAGCGGCTTGCACGCCGGCGACCTCTTCGGCGAAGCGGGTAAAATCACAGGCGAGCAGCGAGGGGGCGATGCGAGTATCCATGGGGCTCGATTTAGCGACGCCGCTGCGGCGATGTAAAGTCGGCGGCGTCGACTTGGGTGAGCGCGCCGGTCTCCAGCGTCAAGGCGGACAGCTGCCGGCCCCAAACGCAGCCGCTGTCGAGCGCGACGATGCCTTCGCCGCGGTAAAGGCCTAGCGCCGACCAGTGGCCGCAGACCACCGTCGGCGAGCGCGGGCGAGCGCTGGGCCACGCAAACCAGGGACGCAGGCCGTCTTTGGCGGCTTCTGGGGCCCCCGAAAAGGACAGATGCAACACGTCGTCGCCGGTACAGACGCGCAGCAGGGTCAGGACCTTGGCGGCAAAGACCGCGGCACAAAAAGGGTCCTCGGCGTCTTGAGGTGCCACAAGACGCGCATGCGGGGTGCTGTAGGCGCGTAAAAATGCCTCGGGCGTCTCTTGCAGGGCAACTTGTGCCTGCGCCGCCGCCGTCCGCGCCGTCGCCAAGCTCCAGCTCGGCAACAGGCCGGCGTGGATCAACAGGTGGTCGCCGACCTCGGCAAGCAGCGGCTGCGCCTGCAGCCAAGCCAGCAGCGCGTCGCGATCCGGTGCACTTAAAATGTCCGCCAGCGTGTCACGCGCACTGGGACGCACCAGGTTGCGCGCCATGCTCAGCAGTTTGAGGTCGTGGTTGCCGAGAACCATGCGCACGCTCGGCCCCTGCTCGGCCGCCCAGCGTAGGGTTGCCAGCGAGTCGGGGCCGCGGTTGACCAAGTCGCCACACAGCCACAGGCGGTCGTGGGCGGCGTCGAATCTCAGCGCGGCAAGCAGGCTCTGTAAGGAAGCGAAACACCCTTGCACGTCGCCCACCGCATAAGTCGCCATGGACGCAAGCTTAATGTACGCGGGCTGTTAGAGGCCAGGGTGCATGCGGCATTGCGGCGGCAAAACGGCGGCTGGTCATCCAGCGACGCAGAAAGTAGGGCGAGTCCCAGCGCGAGATAACCACCCCATGGTGGCCGCGCGCGGCGTGGATCATGCGGTTGTTGCGCAGGGCCAGGCCGACGTGGGTGATCCGCTGGCCGCCCACCTGGCTGGTAAAAAACATCAGATCGCCAGGGCGTACGTCGGCGAGGGCCACCTGCGTGCCGCTTTGCGCCTGCTCGCGCGACGAGCGCGGCAGAGCAATGCCGGCCTGACGAAAGACTGCCTGCACAAAGCTGGAGCAGTCAAAGCCCGCCTCGCCGATGTCGCCCCAGACGTAATGCTCGCCGAGGTAGGCGGTGGCCACCGCCTGCACCGACGGATGCGCGGGGCGCATGGCAATCTGCGGCAAGGCAATACTTAGGTGCAACATCAGCAGCGTGCTCAACATGGTACGATCCCCTATGTAGGGGATTTACACGCATCGACCGACTTTAGGTTACATCCCCTGCAGCTGTACCGGGCAGCCTAGCTCAGCGGTGGCCGTGGCCGCCTGCGCCTGTAGCCTCTCGGCTGCGCCCGCTGCGTCGTCACAGAATATCTGCACGTCGTGTAGGCCGTCGAAGGCACATCCCGCCAAGGCGTCGCGCAAGCGGGCACGCGCGGCAAAATCGAAGTCGCCGTGGTGACCCAGCCAGGCCACCATTTTTTCATCGCCCTGGAGAAGAAGCGGAGTGCGCTGCAATGTTTTGGCCCGCGCCCCATTGGCGAAGTGCAACGCGAAGCGGGGGGCGCCCTCGGGCAGGCGAAAATTACAGCCGACGCGTCGTTTATGGGTAAAGATGCCGTCGCTGGGACAGCTGCGCGTCAGGCCAAAGTCAATCTCGGTGAAGCCTGCTGCCACGGTGTGCGTCAGCACCATTGCCTCGGTACGGGCGTTGCGCTCACCAAACTCATTGGGGCTGAGCTTCTCGGCGTCGGCAAACGCATACTTCCAATAGCCGAGGCTGTTGGGGCGCCCGCGCGAAGTGTACATCAAGGCGCCACTGACGGCGCGCCCGCCCTCTTCGAGAAGCAGCAGATGGCCGCTGCGTGCGAAGATCTTGGCCATCTCCGCGTGTGAGACGACGGTGCCGTCGTCGCCGAAGCGCAGCTTGACGAAGGGTTGGTACATCTGGCTGTACCAGGCATCGAAGTCGGCCAGGTCGTGCGATTTGCGCCATACCGGCGGATCTTTTAGGACCGCCGCAAGCTTGCGGCGATGGCCTTTGGAGCGCACGCGGCCCAACTGCGCCTCGAGGGTCTTCTCGATCGGCAGGTGGGCATTGAAGAAAGGCGAGAAGGTCGTCGGCGTCTGACTTAGCGATTCCGGCAACAAAAACTGATCGACCACCAAAAGGTCGACGCCAGGCGGGCAGGCCTGCAGGCCGGTGCGCGAGATCAAAAAGCGCAGCGTGCTGTTGTGGGTGCGAAAGGTCTGCAGAGGGGTGGCCTTCTGGCGCTCGAAGAAAGTCAAAAAGTCGTGCGCGAAACGGCGCCTACCTAGGTAGTGAAGCACGAAGGGGCCGCCCGCGGCGGTGAGCTCGCCACTTATTTCGCTGTAGACCAGCTCGTCGTGGCTGCGCAGCTCGCGCACGACGCCGGCCGCGTGGCGCAGCAGGCCGCCGGCCTCGCGGCGCATGCTGAGCAGGGCGGGGAAGCGCGTCAGCAGTCCCGCCATCGCCGCCGTGCCGCGATGCGATAGGGGGGTGCCGCCCCCCGGGTGAATGTTCTCGTCTAGGCCCATCAAGGGCTAAGGATGCCGCCGCCGTGGCCGGGGCTCAAATTCTCCGCCGCTGCGCCGCCGATGGCGCTGCCATTGGGCTCGGTGTACAAGCAAGCATGGTCAGACGCGCCGCCGCCCACCAAACCATTGCCTCCCGCAAGGTTCCCCGCCCGACGGGACCCTATGCCCAGGCCATCGTCGCTCAGCGGGTGGGTGACCTGCTGGTGATCTCCGAGCAGCTGCCGCTTGAAGTCCCCCACGGCACCCTCTTCAGTGGCGCCATCAAGCGCCAGGTCGAGCTGGTGCTGGGGCACCTGCGCAACCTCGTGCTCGATGCCCGCTTCACCCTCGCAGATGTGGTCAAGGTCACCCTTTACCTCACCGACCTCAAGAACGAGGCGGCCGTCGACGCCGCCTATCAAGCTTTTTTTGCCGGGCTGCCGCCGCCGGCGCGGACGATGGTCGAAGTCAGCGGCCTGCGCGGCGGCGCCGGCGTCGCCGCCGAGGCCTGGGCGGTGCGCCAGGCGGCAGCAGCTGCTGCGCCGGCAGAAAATCCGCCTCCCGAGGACGAAGAGGGGATGTATTGACCGACGACTTCTGCTACTGCCTGCCGCCAACCCTGCGTGAGGTAAGCGATGAAATGTGACTTCTGCCCCAAGTGCCGCATGTCCGGCAACAAGATCTCGCACTCCAACATCAAGACGCGGCGCCACCAGAGCGCCAACGTCCAGCGGCGTCGCTGCCGCGGCGAGCGGGTCTACATCTGCACCCGCTGTCTGCGCAGCAACAAGCTGGGCTAAAGTCCCTAGTGCCCATCGCAAAAACCCGGCGCAGCGCCAGAGCACTTAACTGGGGCCGCTGGCGCGTTTAGGCGACTTTGAGGCGCTTGGCGATGGGGGTCGGCCCCAACCTATCGGCCAAGTAGGCGGCGACCAGATAGGCACCCTCGCGGCCCAGCTCCGGCAGCACCGCTGGGCCGCAGTGCCAAAGATTGTGCAGCGGACCGCGCAGCGGCCGCAGCCCTCCCAGCGGCTGCACTGGCGCGGCGTGGAGGCCGTAAGGTAGGCGCTGCCAGCCCACCGGCAGCGGCACCTGCGGCGGCCGCAGAACGTGGCGCTCGTAAAAAGGCAACAGGCGGCCGAGCTGTCGCTGCATCGCGCCCTGCGCCAGCCGCGACGGCGGCTGGCCGCTCGGGGTCATGCAGTGCAGGGTCAGCCGGCAGGTGCCCGGCAGGCCTGCGGGCCCCACCGAGACGCGCAGCGGCGCCTCGCCGCTGGCGCGGGGCGAGAGGATGGCGCAGCTGCCCATCGCCGCAGGGATCGCTTCGGCGGCCACCACCAAGGAGGTCTCCCATAGCGCCTGGGTGGGCCGTGCAGCCTGCTCGATGGCAGCCAGACGCTGCGGCGGGGGCGGGCCGCACAGCCGCTGCCAAGCCGCGCGCAGGCCGCGCGGCGCAGCGGTGGCCTGGAGCTGCTGGCTCAGCGGCGTGTGCAGGCCGTCGAGGAAGGTTTCGGCGCGCAGCAGGCCCCGTTGGGTGTGCAGGCCGCTGAGGCGGGCCCCCGTCACCTCCATGGCCGCGTTCGGCGCCATGAGATAGAGGTCGGCGCCGTGGCGCTCGGCCACCTGACGCAGCTCGGCCGCCGAGGGAGTCGGAGGTTCGGGGGGGCGTCCGCTGCGCCACAGCTGCGCCAGCAGGCGCGTCGCTGCGTAGGCGGTGGCATGGCGGGCGCCGCACAGGGCCAGGACGCTGCCGAGCATGCGTCGCAGTGGGTGACGGGGCGGCAACTCGGCCCACATGGGGTGGCTGCTAAAGGGCTGCAGTAGGTGAGCGCGGCCGCGGATCCACGGCATGCGCATGCACAGGGTGCCGTCCCGCCGGCGCCGCAGCGGCTGTGAGGGCCAGGCCTGGCTCAGCTCGGCGTCGAGGGCCAGCAGGCGCTCGGCGAAGGCCTGCACACAGGCACGCTGCGCGAAAAAGCTGCGGCCCATCTCTGCGGCGATGTCGTGGGTGCCGCGCACTG
>JBBSTS010000096.1:0-6014 GCA_038235675.1 Myxococcota bacterium
TGACCAGGCCGGCGCGCAGGGTGGTCACGGGGATGTCGTGGGCGCCGAGAGCCTTTTCCACCTCCAGGCGGCTGCGCAGGTGGGGCGAAAGCTTTTTTTCGGCCGGGATGAGGCCGCTGAGGTAAATGATGTGCGCGACCCCCTGGGCCTTGGCGGCACGGGCGAAATTGTCGGCACAGATGAGGTCCATGTCGTCGAAGTGGCCCTGCGCCAGCGTCTCCGGCGGCAGCATGGAGTGAACCAAGTAAAAGGCCGTCTGAGCCCCGCGCAGCGCTTCCTCGGTGTGGCGCAAATTGAAAAGGTTACAGGCGCGCCATTCCCAGGCGGGGTGTTGTGCCTCTTCAGGGATGCTGCGGCTCAAAGCAATGATCGGTTGCTCTGGCCCCAACGCCTGCATCAGCGCCTGGCCGACGAAGCCGGTGGCGCCGGCGATGGCGACGGGTGCCGCAGAGGAAGACACCGGGGCGACTATTTCGTGTTGGCGGCGCGCAGGGTGTTGGACAGCCAGGTGACGAAACCCTTGTTGGGATCTTCTTTACTCTCGACCGGTTTTTTCTTGTCGTGCATAAAAATTTCCATGTTGCTGACGAACAGCGGCGCGTTGTGGACGTAGGCGTCGGCACCGCCATGGTTGCGGTAGGCGGGGGCAGCCTGCAGCTGCCGCAAGGGCGCGCGCAGGCCGTCCACCAAACCCTTTAATGTTAAATTGGGGAACCAGTCAAACAGCGATTGGCGGTCCTTGGGGCCCCAGGGGTGCACCGTCTCTTGGCGCGCCGGCACCAGCTTCTGCGCCACCGGATCGAACTGCACGTCGAGATCTTTGCGCTCGATGACGAATTGGACCGCCTGCGGCGTGCGGCGCAGCAGCAGCCGGCGCTCGCAGCGCAGCCAGGTGGTGGCCTTGGGGTCGTTCAGCTTCGACCACTGTGCTGCCGCCTCGTTCCATTTGCGGCGGGCCGAGTAATGCAGCAGGGGACAGTCGCGGCCGCTCGGCAACATGGCGATGTAGTCGGGGTGGCTGAGGATGCGCAAAATGAGCAGCAGCGCTCGGTTGGGCTCGCTCTCGCCCTTGAGGCGCCACATCAGCAGCTCGACGCCGGGCTCTGGCAGGCGTGCGATGTGGGCCTGCTTGGCGCCGACGCCCATCTTTTGCAGCAGCGCGGCGATCGGCGGCGCCGTAGGGTAGGCGGCGACGAGGGCCTCGACGGTTCGCTCCGCCTGCCGACGTGCCTCGCGCTCGAGCTCGCTGTCATTTTCTAAAGAAGTCACGGCTTAGATATACCCCACTGCAAGGCGATGAGGCTGAAAAGTTGCCATGCCGGCGCGCAGCCGGGATGTTGGGGCTTCCACCACTTAGGGAGACCGCCATGCCCCGCTCGACTGCCGTGCGCGCCGCACTTACTTCTCTTGGCCGCCTGGCCGCCGTCGGCCTCTTTTTGGGGACGAGCTCGTGCCCCAAAATGGGCGTGGTGCTGCGGCAGTTCGGCTATACCGAGCTCAAGCCGCCGTCACAGCTGATGAAGCCGGGCACGATGGTTTTCGTTGAGGGCACCGACCCTTTCGAGGCAGGCATCATCTGTACTCAGGCGCTCTCCTTGGGGAAAAAATTCAAGCCCATCCAGACGCCCACCAGCAACGAGACGCTGAGCCGTGCCAATCAGGTCAAATTCGACCTTGGCGCCGACTACCTGCAGATGGTGACCGCGAAGGCCGAATTTTCGGCGGTCAAGAGCATCACCGTCGAGTTGAAGAATCCGATGATCTACACCTTGAGCGACATCGACGTCATCAACGCCATCAAAGAGCGCGACCCGGTCTGCAGCCAGGCGGTCACCAGCCGCCTGCGGGCGGGCTTCCCGGTGACGATGATCTCCCGGGCGCTGATGGCCGACGTGACCTACCACGTCTCCTTCAAAGAAGACGCCTCGGTAGACGCCAGCGTCCGTTTGGCGGTGCTTGCCGGGCTGGCGCCGCAACTGGGGATCAGCAAAGGCACCAACAACGACCACTCCATCAGCGGCAAAGACCTCTTTTGGGGCGTGATGGACGACACCTACCTGTCGCGCCTGAGCATGAACGGCACGGCCGCTGGGCCGTCGGGAAGCGCCCCGGGCGATCTGCCCGAGCGCGACCCGGACGTCCCCGAGCGCCTGATCCCCGTCGAGGCCGAGGCGTTGGTCAAAGACACCATCGACACCGAGGCGTTGGAGGCGGAGGATGCCGAGGACGAGGCGCTGCCGAGCGCAGCACCGTAGGCTGTTGGAGAGGGCCTCTGGAGCCGCTTAGGCCCAGACCGCGGCCAGCCGTGTCGAGCCGCGGCCCAGCTTAGGCGTCCTCTGGCTCGACGTGGTGGGCGCTGCTGGGACTGCGTCCCAGCAGCTCCATTGCCTTGTCGATGGCCGACTGGTGGCCCACCAGGTAGACGACGTCGCCGCTGGCAAAGGGGGTGCCGGGGTCGGGCTGCTCGAGCAGCTGCCCATCGCGCCGTACCGCCACCACCAGCGCCTTGGACTGTTGCCGCAGCGCCAGGCTGGCGACGGAGCGGCCGATTGCCTGGCTGTCGTCGCCGAGGGCGTAGCTCTCGATCTTGAGGTCGGCCAGGCCCTCGTGCTGGTTGAGGGTGCGGCGCGGGAAGACCATCGGCCTCTGGGTGGTCTGGGTCTGCTCGCGCGACTGACGCAGAGCCCGGTCGATGAGGTTGCGTGGCACGTCGCACCAGCGCAGCAGGCGGGCGAGGACCTCGAGGGCCGCCTCCACTTCCTCGGCGACGACGTCGGTGGCCCCCACCTTCATCAGCTCGGCGCACTCGCCCAGATAGTGGGTGCGCATGAGGATGGCCGTCTTTGGCGACACGCGCCGCGCGGTGTCGACCACCCGGGTGGCCCCCTGGGCGTCGTTGGTGAGCAGCACCAGCACGCGCGCCTGCGGCAGGCCGGCGTGGACCAGGGCGTCCTCGCTGGTGGCATCGCCGTAGAAGATGGGCACGCCTGCGGCGCGCGCCGTGCGGACGTTCTCGGCGTTCATGTCCAGCACCACGTAAGCGAAGCCGTTGCGTGCCAGAGCCTGCGACGCCATCTTGCCGCCCACCCCGTAACCCACCAGCACCACGTGGTCCGAGAGCGGCGCGACGTCGTCGGTCTCTACCAAAGAGGCCTGGCCGCTGCCAAACAGCCGCTCGAGCGGCGCCAGGATGCGGATCAGTGGCGTGCACAGCGGTGCGAGGCGGCTGACGATGGGGGTCAGAAACATGCTGATGATGCCGGCCGCCATCAGCGGCTGCAGCGACTCGGCATCGACCACCTTCTTCTCCAGCCCCACCTGCGCCAAAACGAAGCCGAACTCGCCAAATTGGCCCAGTCCGAGGCCGGCGACGAAGGCCACCCGCGCCGAGAAGCGCGCCGCCTGGGCGGAGATGGCGGCCAAAAAGCCTTTGCCGAAGATGAAGCCCAAGAGCAGGGCAAAGACCAGCAGAGGCTGCTGCAGCACCACGTGGATGTCGAAGAGCATGCCCAAGGAGACAAAGAAGATGCTGACGAAGGCATCGCGCAAGGGCAGGATGTCGCCCATGGCGCGATGGCCATATTCGGTGTCTGCCACCACCATGCCGCCCAAAAACGCCCCCAGTGCGATGGACAGGCCCGCCTGCGAGGTGAGCCAGGCGGTGCCGATGCACAGCGCCAGCACCGCCAGCAAAAAGACCTCACGGCTGCGGCTGGCATCCACCCAGGCCAACAGGCGCGGCACCACCAGGCGGGCAGCGACCACCAGCAGCAGCACCACCAGGGCAGCCTTGCCGAGGGCGATGCCGATGAGCCCGAAGGCCTGGCTGGCGTCGCGGCCGGGCTCGAGCTCGGGGACGATGAGCATCATCGGCACGACACAGAGGTCCTGAAAGATGAGGGTGCCGACGATAAAACGGCCGTGGGGCGCGTCGAGCTCGCGTCGGTCGCTCAGGGCGCGCAGAACGATGGCGGTGCTGGAGAGGGTGAAGATGAAGCCGTAGAAGATCGCCGCATTCATCGGCACGCCGGCGAGCCGAGCGATCCCAGCGGTGCAGCCCACCGTCAGGCCCACCTGCAAAAAGCCGCCCAGGGCCACCTGGCGGAAGATGTTCTTCAGGCGGGCGAGCGAGAACTCCAGACCGATGGTGAAGAGCAACAGCACCACGCCCATCTCGGCGAGGTCGTCGATCTTCATCTTCTCATCGAGCAGCCCGGCAGCGTGGGGGCCCACCAGGGCGCCGGCGAGCAGCAGGCCGGCGACGGTCGGCAGGCGCACGCGCGCCACGAGCACCGTCACCAAGACGCCCAAGGCCGCGATGATCGCCAATCCTTTGAGTTGTTCCAGCTCCATGGTGTCCGCGACCTCCGGGCGCACTATGCCAAAGGGTCCTTTAAATACAAGCTTTTTAGGGCCCGGCCGCCTTTGTCGGCAACGTTTAAACCAGGCGGCACAGCGGCGTGTATACTTCTGCTGTTGACGTGGATGGCGCCTGTGCCACCCGCCATCCCACCTTTCCCCGCACGAGGCTCCGCACGATGGCAAGGCTAGGCAGTGGTCATTTTCACCGCAATGTCGTGACCTCTCTGCCGGAGGACGGCGACGCCCCGGTCATCGTCAAGCAGCGCAGCGTCCCCGCCAACGCCAACTACCCCGTCGCCCGCATGGTCAGCCTGCTGGGCGCCATGGCCGCCAACCTCGCCGCACTGAGCCGTGCGGGAAGCCGCGGCGAAGAGGGCGCCGCTGCCAAGCCCAAGCCCAAAGCTCCCGCCCGCCGCCTGGCGGCGCCCGCCACCCTGGGCGAGACGTTGCAGCGCCTGCTGCTGCCGCCGGACATGCTCGCCAGCGATGGGCTGGCGGCGGACCAGAAGCTCACCCCGGAGCAGTGCCGCCACATCTTGACGGCCTGTGCCAAGGTGTTGCCGACGCCGATGGAGTTCGACCCGAGCAACTACAACAAGGCGCAGGTCAACCAGCTCGACGCGGTGGACCACGACCCGACCGTGCCGCAGACCTACCTGCGCAACATCGCCGCCGCCCTAACCTTGGTGGTGGGCTCGCTGCCGCCGTCCGAGGCGCACATCATCCGCCTCATCCTGCAGAGCCTGGCCAACAAGATCCAAGAGCTCGACCCGCGCACCCTGGGCCCCACGGTCGTCGCCTCCAAGCCCGGCGACAAGATGAACCACGCCCTGGGCGCCACCTTCCCCCCCAACCCGATGACGCCGCCCGCCTACGAGTAGCTGGCGGCGGCCCTCGGCGAAGATTAGACTGCCCGGGGGTCGCTGCTCGCCCCCGCAAATGACACCCAGCGGCGTCGCCGGCCGGCGACTCAGGATGCGATACTCTTAGCCGAAGAAGACGGCATTTTAACTCATGGGGTCCACAACCCGCCGGTGCCCGACAAGGACCTGCGCAATCCGAGAGATGAAATGAATCCTAACTATTCACCGTTAACATCAGGCGCAAGGCGAAGCATCAAACAGCCGGAATACGAAGCTTGACGTCTCAGGGGCCATGAAACAATTCGTCTAGACGTCCACAGGTTCCCGGGGCGGCTCAGTTACCGACAAATTTTTCATGGCCCCTGAGACACGGAATCTTTGTTTTTTCTTGTTTTACCTCTACGATGTGTGCAGGGAGAACTGCTCCGCTTTTTAGTCCTCTAAAAACGACCTCATGAGGGCATGCTCCCTCAGGCTTGATTCGCTGGCGGGTTCGAAATGGGACTGAGTCACCCGCCGATGCGTCCCAGCACTTTCGAAAGCAGAGCAATTTTTTTGCTTGTATTGGGCGATGCGACAGGGCATACACACGGTCGCATGACGATGCCAAGCCAAAGCGTGGGCGAAATCATCAAGCTCGCCGAGACAGAAGAAAGTCCGGTGCCAACCAGAGCTGTTATCGAACTGCTGATAAGCGCCGTTCAGGCTATGGCGCAAAAACTGGGAACGAACAGCCAGAACTGCAGCAAGCCTCCTTCGCAGGACCCCAGTAGAAAGCGCGGCGTTAAA
>JBBSTS010000097.1:0-6008 GCA_038235675.1 Myxococcota bacterium
CTTTCCTGCAGTGGCAGCAGAGTCCCGCCCACCTACACGCGCTTCTGGCGCCCGCCGCCTGCGCCGCAGGCCTCGGCGTCCGGCCGCACTGGCGCAACGATGGCTCGCAGCTCTACACCCTGGTGCTGGTCAACGACGCGGCGCTTTGTGCACCTGCACCTGTAGCTGCGCCTGCAGATCCGTCGCATGCGCGTCGCGCTGCGCGGCGCACTGGCGAATGGTCTCCAGCGTCTGCGACAGCTCCCGCTTGCCCTGCCCCAGCTCGCTTAGATGCGGCGTGAAGAAAGCCTGCACCGCCAGGGCATCCTGCTCGCTGCAGAAGCTGGCGGCGATGCGCGGCAGGTTGGCGAGCGATTTGCGCGGCAGGTGGGTGCGCACCTCGGCGAAGTGCTCGGTGAACCAGCGCCAATGATCGTGGCGTAGGGCGGCCGAGCCCATCGGGCCCGCCAACAGCGGCATCCACTCGTTTTGCCGCAGCGGCAGTCCGAGCAACCGCTGGCGCAGCAGCTGCACTTCTTTGACGCCTTGCAGGCGCGTCAGTCCCCCGATGAGGATGGGCCGCAGGGTGGCGTTGTCGGTGTGTCCCAGCAAGTCGAGCAGGGCCTCGAGGTAGGCGGGGCCCAACGCATCGCAGGCACTGGCGATGGCCTGCGGCAGCAGGTCGGCACTGAGGCCGGCGACGTGCCAGCGGCCGTCGCCGCGGTAGCCGATGAGGCGGCTGCCGGCATCCACCAAACGCCGGCCCTGCTCCTTTGGAAGCGCCTGCAGGCGCGCCAAGTTGGCCAGCAGCTCGGGCCACAGCACCTCCTCGCTGGGAGTGCGCGGCGTCGCCGCATCCAAGGATATCCCCTTGGCGTGCGGCGCAAAGTGCGCCAGGGCGAAACGCGCGACGCCGGCCCGCGCGCCCTCGTCCTCCTCCAGTAGAGACTGCTGCAGGGGGAGAAGGCTGCCGAGGGCAGCACTCACCACATACAGGTCCGAGGACTGTGCCGCCCGCGTCAACGACTCGAAGAGGTCGTGCGCCTGCAGCTTGCCGGCGGCGAAGGCGGCTCGCTGGGCGCTGGCCCAGGCCATCTGCTCCGGCGGCGTCAGCGTCGCATGCCGCAGGGCCTCCTGCATCGGCCGATCGACGGTAAAGTGGTAGTAGCCGGTGCCACCGGCGTTGGGAAACAACCAGGCCGGGCAATTGGGCAGCTCGATGCTTTGCTGTGCCTCGGTCAACAGGACGCATTGGCGCTCGCCGGCACCGGCGGCGTCGCCCGCCCGCCAGCAGACCGGCACCTGCCAGAGGCTGTGGCGATCGCTGACCGTTCCGAGCGGGGTGTAGCGGCTCTGCTGCAGCTGCAGCCGCCCCTTTTTTTGGCTGCAGCTCAACGACGCCTGCACCAGCGGCGCTCCAGGCTGCTGAATAAAAGAGCCGAAGGACTCGGCGACATCGGTGCCGCTGCCACGGCTCAAAGAATCGAAAAGGGCGTTGGCGTCGGCGTTGGCGAAGCGATAGCGGGCCAAATGCAGCGACAGGCCGCGCGCCATGCGGGTGCTGCCTAAGTAGCCGTCGAACATGTCGAGCACGGCGGCACCCTTGAGGTAGGTGGTGACGTCGAAGGCTGCATCGACGTCCTGCGGGGTGCGCACCGGCTGGGCGATGCTGCGCACCGAGGGCAGCATGTCGGCCGCCAGCGCCATATCTCGCGCCCGCAGGTTGTTCTCGGCGGCGTGCAGGGTGGGATCGAAGGTGGCGGCGGCGCGCTCGCCCATCCAGCTGGCAAACGATTCGTTGAGCCACAGATCGTCCCAAAACTGCATGGTGACATAGTTGCCGAACCACTGGTGCACCAGCTCGTGGGCGACGACGGAGGCAAAAGCCGCCTTCTGCCGGCGGCTGGCGAGCTGCGGATCGATCAGCAACAGCCAGTCGCGAAAGGTGATGGCGCCGGGATTCTCCATCGCCCCTGCAGCAAAATCGGGCACGGCAATGAGGTCCAGCTTGGGAAATGGCAGCGCCAAGTCGAAGGCGTCCTCGAGGATTTGCACCAGGCGGCCGGTGTGCTGCAGGGCATAGGAAAGCTTGGCGCCCTGCCCGCGCGCGGCGATGCCGCGCAGGGGGATGTCGCGAACCCGACGGCCATCGGCGGGGATCGGCGGGCCGTCGACGACGTCGAAGTTGCCCACCATGATCGCCAGCAAGTAGGTCGGCAGCGGCGGCGACGGTAAAAAATTGACCTGTTTGAAGTTTAGCTCGTCGGAGCTTACCTGCTCGCTGACGCAGGGCATATTGCTGATCGCCCGCATGCCCGTCGGCACCACCAGCGTGACCTCGAAGGGGGCCTTAAAGCGCGGCTCGTCGAGGCAGGGAAAGGTGGTGCGCGCCGAGGTGGGCTCGAACTGGCTGACCACATAGGGCCCCGCGGCGTCGCCGAGGCCGACGCGGTGCAGGCCGTCGAGGTGAGTGCCGAAGGGCGCCTCGTAGAGGACCTCGATGCTGACCTCGCCGGCCGGCAGCGGCGCGGCGAAACGCACCACCGCCAGGCCGTCGTCGTTCATCTGGCTGTAGCTGCCGAGCACCGGCCGCAGGCCAGCGGCGCTGGCCATCACCGCTTTGACCCGCAGGCCGCGGCCGTGCAAATAAACGTTGCGGCGCGCGTGGCGCAGCTTGGCGGTGAGGGTCAAGCTGCCGCGAAAAGCGGCCTGGTTGGGGTCGACGCTGAGCTTGAGGCGGTAGGACAGGGGCCGGACGTCCTCCGGCAGGCGCACCAGGTCCTCGCCCAGGGCCTGCACCTCGAGGGCAGCATCGCCATCGATGGCCGGCGCCCCCTGTTTGCCGCGCGGCCAGGCACAGCCGGCGGCGAGGGCGAAGCCGAAAATACACCACGTTGGCAGCAGACCCAGTCGTTTCATGGAGCAAGTTATAGTGAAGGCTGCGGGGGCCTGCAACCGCCGTTTCCGAACAGGCACCTATTCCGCGTAGACGTTGAGCAAATAACAGACTTGTTGCACGTGACCGATGCTGAGGTAGTAGCTGCCGCTCGCCAAGCGCGGCACCTCCAAGCTGTCGCTGCCCTGCGCCACCGGGCGCTCAGCGTCGTCGTACAGCTGCAGGTTGAACGGGCCGCCGGTCATCGGCGCGCTGCCGTAGCCCGGCGTCGGCTGCTCGTTGACTCCGACGACGAGGCTGCCGGCATGGTCGAGGTTAAATTGATAGTAGTCGAGCTCGCCGCCTGGATCGATGCAGGCGCTGCCGTCGACCACCGGCAGATCCACGGCGGTCGCTTGGCTGAAGTCGTCGTTGGGCTCTTCGTCCAGACGTGCATCCGGCCCCATCCATGCAAGCGGCAAGGCCTGCAGCGGCAGCGCCGCATCGCTGCGCGCGGGGGCTGCTGCGCAAAGGGAAAAGAGGACGAGCCCGCCGCCCCACAAAGGTTTTTTGATGCACCGCCAGACTACCCCAACCATGCTTGCGCCTTTCGAACTCGTCAGACTTTAGAGGACGGTTGCGGGGGCGATTTGTCAATCAATTGGCCTTTGGCGCCGCCCTCATGCTAGCTTCCTCTCGGTACGTCAAGGAGACTTTGATGACCAAATTGAGCCAGACGCCCGCCTACCTCGCGCTGCAGAAACATTTCGAGGCCATCAAATCGCAACATATGCGGGAAATGTTTGCCCGCGATCCGGCGCGCTTCGAGCACTTCTCGCTGAGCGTCGACGATTTCCTCCTCGACTACAGCAAAAATCGTGTCACCTCCGAAACCATGGAGATGTTGTTCGACCTGGTAAGGCAGCAACAGGTCGAGGCGCGGCGCGACGAGATGTTTGCCGGCGAGCCCATCAATTTCACCGAGCAGCGCAGCGTCCTACACATCGCCCTACGCAACCGCAGCAACCGGGCGATCTGCGTCGACGGCAAAGACGTGATGCCGGCCATCTACGGCGTGCTCGAGCACATGCGCACCTTCTGCGAGGCCGTACGCTCGGGCGCCTGGAAGGGATACACGAACAAGCCCATCACCGACGTGGTCAACATCGGCATCGGCGGCTCCGACTTAGGGCCGGTGATGGTGTGCGAGGCACTCAAGCACTACGCCAAATCGTCGCTGCACATGCACTTCGTCTCCAACGTCGACGGCACGCACATGGCCGAGACGCTCAAAAAGATAAACGCCGACACCACCCTGTTCATCGTCGCCTCCAAAACCTTCACCACCCAGGAAACGCTGGCCAACGCCCACACCGCGCGCCAGTGGCTGCTTTCGGCCGGCGCCAGCGAGGCCGACGTGGCCAAACATTTCGTCGCCCTGTCCACCAACGCCAAAGAAGTGCAGCGCTTCGGCATCGACACCGCCAACATGTTCGTCTTTTGGGACTGGGTGGGTGGGCGCTACTCGCTGTGGTCGGCCATCGGCCTGTCGATCATGCTGTCGGTAGGCGCCGACGCCTTCGAGAAAATGCTCGCCGGTGCCTATGCGATGGACGAGCATTTCGTCACCGCGCCGCTGGAGCGAAACATGCCGGTGATCTTGGCGGTCCTGGGTATTTGGTACAACAATTTTTTTGGCGCCCAAACCCACGCCATCTTGCCCTACGACCAATACCTGAGCCGCTTCGCCGCCTACCTGCAGCAGGCCGACATGGAGAGCAACGGCAAGAGCGTCACCCGCGACGGCGGCCGCACCGACGTCTCCACCGGCCCGGTGATCTGGGGCGAGCCCGGCACCAACGGGCAACACGCATTTTACCAGCTCATCCATCAGGGCAGCAAACTCATCCCCGCCGACTTCATCGCCGCGGCCTGCAGCCAAAATCCCCTCGGCCGTCACCACACCCTGCTGATGGCCAATTTTTTCGCCCAGACCGAGGCGCTGATGCGCGGCAAGACCCCCGCCGAGGCGCGCCAAGATCTGCAGGCGCAAAATCTGAGCGAAGAGCGATTGGCGGCCTTGCTGCCGCATAAGGTTTTCGAGGGCAATCGGCCGACCAACTCACTGCTGATCGACCGTCTCACCCCCTTCGCGCTGGGCAAGCTCATCGCCCTTTACGAGCACAAAATCTTCGTCCAGGGCGCCATCTGGCAGGTCAACTCCTACGACCAGTGGGGCGTCGAGCTCGGCAAGGCGCTGGCCAACAGCATCTTGCCAGAGATGACGCAAAGCGGCGAAGTCAGCAGCCACGACAGCAGCACCAATGGCCTCATCGCCCGCTACAAAGCAGTCGTTGCCAAACAGGGCCCCAGCCGCTAGATAGGCCGCGGTAAACCTGCTGCGCTGGAGTTTGGCGTTGAAATGGGGCGGGGAACGGTTGTTGTTTGGCGCCCTCTGGCTCGGCCTATCCTGCGGGCTGCTGCAGGCAATGGCGGCCCTGACGACGGCGGCGACCCCCGGCCGGGGCAGCACCTTAGGGGGCCTGTCGAGCGCCGCCTTTTGCACCGTCGCCCTGTGGGCCGCTGGGCGCGCCCAGCGCCGGGAGCAGGCGCTGCAAAGTGCCCTGAAGGCCTCTTTGGAGGAGCAGCTGCGCGCTCGCCGGGCGGTCGCCGCCGGCCACCTGGCGCAGCACGTCGCCCACGACCTTCACGCGCCGCTGGCGGCGGTGGAGGCGGCGCTGCACCACGCCACCCGCCTCGACCCACCGTTTGCCACCCTGCTGCAGCAGGCCCTGCGCCGCCTACGGCTGCTCGCATCCCGCCTGCTGCCGGAGGCCCGCCCCATCGAGCTGCGCGTCCAGCCGGTGCTGCCGCTGCTGCAGGCGGTGATCTCCGAAAATCAGTTGCTGCAGTGCCGGGCGGTCGGCAGCCGGGTCAGCCTCAGCCATCATGCCGGGGCCGACGGGCTGCGGGCGCGCTTGGCGGGCGAGGCCTTCAAACAGGTCATCCTAAATTTGTTGGACAACGCCCTGCAGGCCTCCGACGCCGAGACCCCCATCCACCTGCACCTACAGGGCACCGCCACCACCGTGCAGGTGCGCCTGATCGACCGCGGCAGCGGCATGTCCAAAAGTCAGCTGCGGCGGGTGGGCGA
>JBBSTS010000098.1:0-5988 GCA_038235675.1 Myxococcota bacterium
CAAGTTGCGGCGCAAGGCGACTCCCGCTGGCAGCGGCGGCGCGATGGCAGGGCTCGTTTGGCAAACTGCCGCGTGCAACAGGCGCAGCGCCTCAACGGCCAAGGGCGGCGGCACCAGCACGTGCAGAGCCCCAGGGTGGCCGACGACGCGCGCCGCGGGGCACAGCGGCGCCAGCAGCGCCGGCAGGCGCGGCGCGGCGCGGCGCAAAAGATCGATTCCCACCAAGGTGACGATCCCCACCCGGCGCCATTGCAGCTCGGGGGGGTCGCCCAGCGCCGCCGACAGCGCCGCCATGTCGGCCACCTGATGCAGCAGCAGCAGGCCGGGGGCGGCAAAGAGCAGCTCCGCGCCGCCATCCAATGAGGGCAGCTGCATGAGCCACGTCGCCGCCGCACCGCCGCCCACCTCGACGCCGTCCTGCAGGCAGCTCAGGGCCAGGACCCCCGCCGCCCCCTGCGGCGCAGGGCCGATAAGTGTCGGCGGAGCCACCGGCCGCATCGACGCCTTGGTGCTCGGACTGCGGCCTGTCGATAAGGCGATGCCGGCGGCCTGGGCAAAGCGCACCGCCTCGACGTGCAACACCTGGGCCCCCGCCCCGGCAAGCGCCGCCATCGGCAGGTAGGGCACCTGCGCCAGCTGCCGCGCCTGCGGACACAGGCGCGGATCGGCGGTGAAGACGCCGTCGACGTCGGAGTAGATCTCGCAGCTCTGGGCCTGCAGTGCTGCGGCCAGAGCCACCGCGGTCAGATCTGAGCCGCCGCGGCCCAGCGTGGTGACCTCGCCGGCGGTGCTGACCCCCTGATAGCCGGCGCAGATGACGATGGCACCCGCTGCCAGGGCCGCCTGCAGGCGGGCGGGGCGCACCTCGAGCACCTGGGCGCCGCCGTGGCGCGCCTCGGTGATGATCCCCGACTGGCTGCCGGTGAAGCTGCGCGCCGGCTCACCCAGCGCACAGATCGCCATGCTGAGCAGCGCCATGCTGATGCGCTCGCCGGCGGTGAGCAACAGGTCGAGCTCACGTTGCGGCAGCGTCGTACTTTCGGCGACCGCGTGGCCCAGGGCCAGCAGCTCGTCGGTTGCCGCCCCCATGGCGCTGACCACCACCACGAGGCGGTGGCCGGCGCGGGCGCGCGCCACGATGGCCGCGGCCACCTGCTGCAGTGCCCCTACGTCGGCAACGCTGCTGCCGCCGTACTTTTGCACGATGATCGGCAGCGTCTGAGGCGGCACGGGCGCCGCAGGCGCCATCCGTGCTTTACTACCGCCGTGGGTGCAGCTGATGGTCGTGCCAGGCCGCCTTGGCTTCGCCGAAGCTGGTCTGCAGGTCGCGCACCGGCTCCGAGTCGCTCGTCCACTTCGGGTTGAGGGCCGCGAGCAGCTCCAGCAGGCGCTCGCCCAACCCCAGAACCTCCACCACGAAGGCATCCAGGCGCAACACCGTGGGCTCGATGAGGTATTCCTCCACCTCGGCCTCGGTGCCGGTGAAGAAGCTCAGCTCGACGCTGGCGCCGGCGGGCACGAAGGCAAAGCACTGCTCGCTGTTGCGCAGCGCCACCGTCTCGGTGTCGCCCCCGAGGACCCACGGCAGCTTGCGCAGCCACAAGTCGAGCAGGCGGATCAGGGGGTCGGAAGTCACCTTGCCGCACTCTTGGTCGTCGAGTTGAATAACGATCCGACCCTCGAGGGCATCGGGATCGGCGAGCGCTTCACGGTGGTCGGGCACGCTTTGCAGGAGGGTGGCGATATCGAGGGAGACTTCCCCTACGTCCACGGCTAAATCGAGGGTCAACTTCATCGCGGGAGACTTAACAAACCTTTCGACTGGGGAGGGCTTCAAGAATGAGGCAGGGTGGCTGAGTACGCAACTTTTGCTCGCCTGTCTAGAGGCCCGGGCGACAGAGGTCGAGCCGCTGCATGACCTGCTGCAGGTCGGCCCAGACCTTCTTTTTCTCTGCTGGGTTGTGCAGCAGGTAAGCGGGATGAAAAGTGGGCATCAGCGGGATCCCCGCAAAGCTCTGCCAGGTTCCGCGTAGCTTGCTGATCGGGCGTTTATCCTCCAACAGCGCCTGGGCGGCAAAGCGCCCCAGCGCCACCAGCACCGTCGGCCCCACCACCGCCACCTGGCGGCGCAAAAAGGGGCTGCAGCTCTGCACCTCGTCGGGCTCCGGATCGCGGTTGCGCGGCGGCCGACATTTGAGCAGGTTGCTGACGTAGACCTCCTCGCGGCGCAGGCCCATCGCCGCGATCATTCGGTCGAGCAGCTTGCCGGCAGCGCCGACGAACGGCTGGCCCTGCAGGTCTTCGTTGGCGCCGGGCGCTTCGCCGATGAACATCAGGCGTGCCTGCAGCGCGCCGTTGCCGAAGACCAGGCTGGTCCGGTGGGGGGCGAGCTTACATCGCTGGCAGTCGCCCAAATCAGCGCGCACCTGCGCCATCGCCGCCGCGCGTTCGGCGACCGGGGGCGGGGACGGGGCGGACGGGGGCACGCCGGCAAAAGCGGCCGTGCCGACGATGCGCGGGGCGGGCGCGGTGGCCGCCGGCGGTGCAGGGATCTGCTGGCCGCGCGCGCTCGGTGCCCGCAGCGGGTCGGCGCCGAGGCCATTGAAGCCGTAAGCGTCGCGCTGCAGCCGCAGCCAGGCTGCCACCGCGGCCGCCAGGCCCGCCGCCGTGGCAGCCGCCCTGGCGGGCGCAGCGACCGGGTGGAGGGTGTCGGACATGGCGCAGCCTTAGCAGCCGTCGGGCCCTTTGCGAAGCCGCAGCAGTGGAGTAAGATCGCTGCATGCGTTCCCCATTTCCGCTCGATGCTGCACTCCAGCTGCGCGCCGCCCTGCCGGCGCAGATGCCCTGGCGCGAGCTGTGGCAGCCGGCTGTTCTGGCGGCGGCCGCCGCCCTGCTGGCCGGTCTGTGCCTGCTCGCCTCGCTCTGCGCTGGCCTGCTGCTGCTCTGTGGTGCCCTCATCCTCGCCCTGCTGCAGCGCGTTTTCGGCGTCGAGCTGGGCCTTGCGAGCCCGGTGCCTGATTAGACGTCGCGAAAACCTGCCGCGTGGCTGATCCACGGGTCCTGTCGGCCCCTCTCGCCATGCAGGCGCGCTTTGGCCCCCTGGTTCGTGGCGTTTTGGGGGCCCTGTTCGGCCGCACCACTTACGCCCCCGAGCACGCTGCGCAGGTGCGCACTCTGAGCCACGAAGGCACCGTCGTCTACCTCCTGGGCGACCACAGCATCTGGCCCACGCTCTGCCTCAACACTTTGTTGTTGCGCCATCGGCTGCCGCTGGCTCGATGCGTCAACGGCGTCAACTTGTTCTGGCTGCAGTCTGGCCGCCGCCTGTGGCGCTGCCTGCAAGAGCGGCGGCTGCCGGCGCTGGGGCCCTGGCAAGGAGGCGACGGCGGGCCCAAGCGCCATCAGCCGATCCGCCGCAGCGAGGCCATCTTCATGCAGCACCTGCTGCGCGGCGAGGCTGCCTGCGTCGCGCTGCCGGCGCCGCGCGCGCACCTGCTGCCGCCGGTGGACCTGGGCGACTACGTGCGTGCCCTGATCATCGCCCAGGCGCACAGTCCGCGGCCAATCATCGTTCTGCCACACGTCTGGGTAGGCGGGCAGATGCGCCTGGCGCAGCCCCTTTTCATGGCCGACTTTTTGGCCGCGCAGGGGGAGGAAAAAGACGAGGTGGCCATGGCCCGACGCCTGCGCCAGACGCTCGCGGATCGCTTCGACGCCGAGGAACAGCAGGTGACGGGCCCTGCCCCCTCACCCTACGCCCTGACCGTTCGCCGGGTGCTGCAGCACCCCGACGTCCGCGCCGCCATCGCGGCCGAGAATGCCCGTACCGGCGCCACCGACGTCGCCCTCGAGGCGCAAGCGCAGGCGCACCTGCGCCGCATCGCCGCCGCTTACGATGGCCGCGTCATTTCATTGATGGACGGCCTGTTGCGCCTGCTGTTCTGGCGCATCTACGACGGCCTGTGGGTCGACCAGAAGGGCCTGCAGAAGATCACCCAGGCGGCCCGCCGCGGCCCGCTTATCTTTTGTCCCGCCCACCGCAGCCACGTCGACTACCTCGTGCTCTCCTACGTCCTCTGGCAGCAGGGACTGCCGCCGCCGCACATCGCCGCCGGGCAGAACCTGGCATTTTTTCCCCTGGGCAACCTATTTCGCCGTTGCGGCGCCTTTTTCATGCGCCGCAGCTTTACGGGCGACGTCCTGTATGGCGCCGTCTTCGCCGCCTACCTCTTCGATCTCTTGCAGCGCGGCACGAGCCTCGAATTTTTTCTCGAGGGCACCCGCAGCCGCAGCGGCAAACATCTGATGCCGCGCTTCGGCCTGCTGCGCATGCTCGTCGATGCTTGGCGCGCCGGCGTGCGGGCCGATCTGCACTTTGTACCGCTGTCCATCGACTACGACCGCATCATCGAGGCGGGCAGCTACCGCCGCGAGCTGCAGGGCGCCAACAAGCAGGCGGAGAATCTCTCCGGCCTGTGGCGCAGCGGCAAAGTGCTGCGCTCACGCTACGGCCAGGTGCAGGTGCAGTTTGGCGAGCCGGTCTCGCTGGCGGCGCAAGTCGCCGCGGCAGGCCTGCACGCAGGGCCGCGTGAACCGTCCGAGGAGCCACGCTGGCGCCGCCAGGTGCAGAAGCTGGGGTTTGAGATCATGCACCGCGTGGCGCAGGCCGGCTCGGTCACCGCCACCGCGGTGGTCTGCACCGCCCTGCTCGGCCACCGCGGCCGAGCGATGGCCCAGCACGTGCTGCTGTCACGCTGTGCAGAGCTGGTCGCCTTTTTGACCGCCGCCCAGGCGCGCCTGGCACCGGCCCTGCAGGAGCCGCCGACGCGGGTGTCGGCGGTGCTCGAGGCGGTGCAGAAATTGGTCGACGATCGCTTGGTCACCCTCGAGCGGGCCGGCCCGCACGAGCAGGAACCACTCTACCGGGTCCTCGACGCCAACCGGGTCACCCTCGACTACCACAAAAATGCCCTGATGAATCATTTTGCCCCCTCCGCCATCGTCGCCCGGGTGCTGGGTGCCATGGGCGCCGAGCCGCAGCCCTTCATCAGGCTACAAGAGGCGTGTGCTTTCGTGGCGCAGCTGCTGGCATACGAGTTTCTTTTTGCCGCCGAGGTCGGTCCAGGGGAAATCTTTTTACAGATCCTGCGCCGCCTGGAGCAAATGGGGGCCGTGCAGCTGGAGGATGCACGCTGCACCGTCGTGCGGCCCGAGCGCCTCGCGCCTTTGGCGGCCTTGCTGGACAGCTTTTTGCAGGGCTACTGGATCACCTGCCGCGCCGCCTTCGAGATGCGCAGCCTGCCGCTGAGCGAGGTGCAGCTGCGCCTGCGCACCCTCGAGCGCCTCAGGCGCGCCTACCTCGAAGGAGAGATCTCACGCTGTGAGGCCGTGAGTCGGACTCTGGTCCAAACCGCCCACCAGAGCCTTTTGCGCATGGGGGTTCTGCAGCGCTTGGACGCCGAGCGCCTTGGACTTGGCGCGGCCTATGGCGACGATGGGCTGCTGCGGCTTATACAGCGCCTGGATAATCTTGCGCGCGACCGGCTGTGATGGTTTGGACGTCCAAAGCGCGCCGTCAGACTGCAGCGCCCATGCCAGCGGCGAGCCGGCAACCGCCGGCTTGGCGGAAGCGTCCTCGTCGAAGTAGGTGACGTCGCGACGCCCCGGCATGCTTTCGCCCAGCGACGGGATCCGCACGCCCTCGCGGCCCTCCGTCGCCCAAAATAGGGCGTTGTTTTCGGCTGCCAGGGTCGTCTCGGCCGCGGCGGCACGCTTACGGACGAGGTCCGTGTCGGGCATCGACCTGGGGGCGCTGCGGGTGCGGCCGATGGGCTGCATAAGCTCACTCTTTTGGGCTGTTTGGGCGCGTGTCCTACGTTGAAGGTGGCCTACTTGCAGCTCCGACACATGCGGTCAAGAGATCGCCGTCGAGGGCCGCCTGCAGCTGCGCGTGGATGGCGCCGACGGCATCGGGGTTGGCGAAGGTGG
>JBBSTS010000099.1:0-5948 GCA_038235675.1 Myxococcota bacterium
ACTGGTGGTGCAGGACGTCGGCAACGGCCGCGACCTCATCGGCATTCCCGACGACCTCGGCGAGCTGTTCGGCGACGCCTATGTCAAAGGGGTGCGCATCCACGCCAATTCATGGGGCGGCGGCGACAACTCCTACGATTTCATCGCCCGCTCGGTCGACGCCTTCGTCGCCGCCCACCCCGACTTTTTAATCTTCTTTGCCGCCGGCAACTACGGCGAGGACGGCGACGGTACGGTGGTGTCGCCGGCCACCGCCAAAAGCGTCGTCGCCGTGGCGGCGGTGGACGGCGAGCACCCCGGGGCCCTGGCCAGCTTCAGCTCGCGCGGTCCCACCGAGGACGCCCGCGTCAAACCGACGCTGGTGGCCCCGGGGGTGGGGATCTGGTCCGCCAAGCGCGGCGCCGCCTGCGACGTGGCCAAGCTGTCGGGGACCTCCCAGGCGACGCCGACGGCGGCCGGCGCCGCGGCCCTCTTGCGCGAATACTTCATGCTCGGCTACGTGCCCAGCGGCCAGCCGCGGCGCAGCGACGCCCGCATGCCCTCCAGCGCGCTGCTGCGCGCCATGCTCATTTTGGGGTCGGTGGACCTCTCCGATGGAGCCTGGGGCAGCTATCCAGGCCGCGGGCAGGGCTTTGGCCGCCTGCAGCTCGACCGGGTGATGACCTTCGGTGCGGACGCACGGCGGCTGCAGGTGCTCGATTCGGTGGAGGGGGTGGAGAGCGGCGCCAGCGCGGAGTTGAAGGTGACGCAAACCGAGGCCGCAGACCTCAAGGTGGTGCTCACTTGGACCGACGTGCCGGGCGTCGCCGGCAGCAAACAGGCGCTGGTCAACGATTTGGACCTGGTGGTCATGGGCCCCGACGGCGCCACCTACATCGGCAACCGCATCGTCGCCGGCGGCTCGGCCCGTGAGCGTGAGCTCGCCAAGGCTCCCTTCGATCGCCATAACGTCGAGGAGGTCGTCCTGCTTGCTTGTGCCCCAGCCGGAGACTACCTGGTGAGCGTACGGGGCGCCAACGTGCCTTTGGGGCCACAGACCTTTGCGGTGGCCATCATGGGCAGCCTGAGCCACGCGGCCGATTGAGCCTTGCAAACCATCGCCGCCTGTTCGACACCCCAGTAGAATGTTCCTTTCTCCTTTCGTTTTGGCCAACCGAGCCTCGGTGGCCCTGGGCCGCAGCCGCGCGCGCCTCGCCCTGTTCGTCGCCCGCGGTGAAATCGTCCTGCTGGCGTGGCCCATCGCCTCGGCCATGTTGGGCGAATGCGTCATGGGCCTGGTCGACACCAAGCTCGTGGGGGGGCTGGGGGCTGCGGCCCTCGGCGGCGTCGGCGTCGCGGGCTCCTTGCTCAACCTCAGCTACGTCACCCTGCTGGGACTTATGCGCGGCGTCAAAGTCTGCACCGCCTACGCGGTGGGGCGCGGCCAGCCCGACCATGGGGTGCGCTACGCGCAGGTGGGCGCCGCGTTGGGGGCCCTGGGCGGCCTGCTGTGCGTCCTGCTTCTGGCCCAGGCGCAGCCGCTTTTCGAGGCCGTGCACATCAACGCCGATCTGATCCCGCACGCGCGCGCCTTTTTGTCGGCGCGCGCCTATGGCCTGCCGGCCACTTTCGCGATGACCGCCCTGATTGAACACCGCCAAGGTATTGGCGACGTGCGCGCTCCCATGCTCGTGGGCCTGGTGGGCAACTTGGTCAACGGCGCTCTGGCCTACGCGCTGATCTACGGCGCTGCGGGCCTGCCGGCACTGGGGGTAAGCGGCGCCGGCTACGCCACCAGCCTGGTGGAGCTGCTGCAGCTGGCCACGCTGGGCCTGCTGCTGTGGCGCACCGCCCGCAAGGACCGCGCCGCTGCAGTTCTGACCGGCCAACAGGGCAGTGCGCTGTCATGGCGGCTGGCGATGCGCGAGCTGCTCACCGTCGGCTTGCCCACCTCGATGCACTTTTGCCTGGAAACCACCGCCTTCGTCGCGTTCACGGCCATTTTAGGCTCCTTGGGCGACGCCGAGGTGGCAGCCCATCAGATCGCCGGGTCGATCAATCGGCTGGCCTATCTGATGGGCGCCTCCATCGGTGAAGCAGCGTGCATCATGGTGGGGCGCTCGTTGGGGGCCCAGCGCCTCGACGTCGCCGACCAGGCGGTCGGCACCGCGGTGCGCGTCGCCGGCTTTTTTATGGTCACGTGCGGCATTGCCCTGACCGTTTTTGGTCGGCCCATCGCCGCGCTGTTCAGCGACGATCCGGAGGTGATCCGCCTGGTCTCCCACCTGCTACGCATCGCCGCCGTCTGGCAGGTAGTCGACGCCTTCAACATCGTCATGCGTGCCGCCTTGCGCGGCGCCAAGGACGTGCGAGCACCGGCCCTGATCGGCATCACGATTTTGTGGACCTGCGTGCCGACCGCCGTCTACGTGCTGGGCAAGCGCATGGGCATGGGCGTGATCGGCGGCTGGTACGGCTTTTTGCTCGGCACCTCGCTGTCGGGGATCTGCTTTTCCTGGCGCTGGTACCGCGGCAGCTGGCGCCGGCGCTTCGCACCGGGCTAGAAAGGTACGTCGTCGCGCACCAGGAGCACCGGTTTGGTGGAGTGCTTGTGGACGTCGGCCACCGTCGAGCCGGTGAGCAGCTGGGAGAAGGTGCTGCGCCCGTGGGTGCCCAAACAAAGTACGTCGACCGCCAAATTTTCGGCCAGCTCCGCCAGGGCCTGGCCGGGGTGGTCGCCCTGCTGCACGTGGACTTCGGTGGTGACGCCCCAAAGGCTGGCCTGTGCCGGCACCAGGGCCAGCAAGGCGGCGCGTGCCGAGGGCACCAGCGCCTCGTCCTGACAGACGTGGCTCAGGTGGACCTTGCCGCCGCGGCCGCGCAGCATGGCGTAGGCGTGGTAGGTGGCGGCGTGGTTGCTGGTGGCGGAGAGGTCGCAGGCGACCAGCAGGGTCTGCATCTCGGGCAGGCGGCGCTCCGCCGCCGGCGGCGGCCGGTGGGCCGGGACGCACAGGTGCAGCGTCGACGGCTGGGCGAGCAGCTGGGCGAGCAAGGACGGGCCTTCGGTATCCTCCAGCAGGCTGCGCGGGTCGATCCCGAGGACGACGAGATCGGCGGGGTGCGCCTGCAGCTCGTTTTCGAGGTGGCGGGTTACGTCGGCGAAGGAGGCGATGCAGCGGCTGCTGACCTCGCCGCCATGGGCCGGGTCCGGCCCCAGGCGCACCTGCAGCTGTTCCAAAAAGGCGTCGGCGAGCTTTTCGGCTGCCGGCGCGGCGGCGCCAGGGTCGAAGAACTGCAGCGCGTGCAGGTGGACTGGCAGGCGGCCACGCAGGTCCTTGAGCCAGGCCAGCGCCGCGCTGGCCGCTGGGCTGCTGTCGAGCATGGTCAGGGCATGCAGGGGGCTGCCTTGAGCCAGCCAGCTGGCGACGTGGCTCACCTGATTGCCCACCAGCAGCAGGGGATAGTGGGTCTGCTGCAGCAGCCGGGCGGTGATGCTGTCGGCGAAGCTGGGGTGGGTCTGCTCAGGCAGGCTGGCGCCGATCACCAGCAGGCGAGGCCCTAGGCCGTCGGCCAGCTCCAGCAGGGCATTGACGACGTTGTTTTCCACCAGGTGGGCGCAGACCTCAATGCCGGTCATCTGCAGGCTGGTGGCGCGGCGCTGCAGCTCGGCGTCGAGTGCTTGGCGGCGGGCGTGCGGATCTGCCGGCGCGTCTGCCGGCGCGTCTGCCGGCGCCGGTGCCCCTGAATGTCCCTGTGCCGCGGGGTCGTCGGCGTAGACCAGCACCAGGCGGTCGCCCAGGCGCGAGGTCAGCTGCGCGGCAACCTGGACTGCCTGGCCGCCGCCCTCGGAAAAATTAATGCCGCAGAGGATGTCCATCGCTACCGGCCCGTCGCCAAAAGGTTCCCTTAGATGGCCACCTGAGGCGGCTCGCCATCTTTGCGGGCGCCAAGCTGCAGGTTGAGGGTCGCCTCGCCGCCTGGCCCCTGGGCGCTATAGCCGTTGCGCCAGTCATGCAAGGCTTCGCGCGCGGCGTGGTCCACCAAGAGCGCGCTGACCTCGACGTCGATCTGTTTGCCGGGCGGCAGGGCCTGCAGGGTGGCCAAAATCTGTGGCACGAACATGAAGGTTACCGCGCCGCTGATGCGCACTTCGGTGCGGCGGGCGTCGTGGTGCTCGACGTTGATGCGGGCGCGGCCCAGCTGCCAGACCAGCTTGAGCATCGCCACCGACAGGCCGATGCCGATGCCGGCGAGCAGGTTGATGCCGACGACGCCCGCGAGGGTGGCGCCGTAGACGACGCTTTCGCCGTGGCGGTGCAGCGTGCGCATCTCCTTGAAGGACACCAGGCGACAGCCGATGACGCACAGCAGGCCTCCGAGCGCCGCCAGTGGCACGGCGTTGAGGACTGCGGCGCCGTAATAGGTGGCGACGACGATGTAGAGGCCGCAGAGAACCGCCGGAAAGCGGGTTTTGGCGCCGGCCTCGATGTTGACGGTGCTGCGCAGGATGACGCCGGTGATCGGCAGGCCGCCACAGAAGCCGCTGATAAGGTTGGCGAGGCCCTGACCAAACAGTTCGCGGTCCAAGTTGGCACGCGGGCCGCTGTGCATCTTGTCCACCGCCACCGCCGACAGCAGCGACTCGGTGCTGGCCACCAGCGCCATGGCGACGATGGCCGAGGCCAGCGCCACCCAGGACACGTCGTCATGCAGCATCGGCGCCTTCCAGGCAAAAGAGGTGGGGATTTTGACACGCGGAAGCACGAAGCCGCCGAAGTGGGCCACCAGGGTGCAGGCACCGACGGCAAAAAGTGCCGGCGGCAGCTTGAGGCGTTTGAGGGGAAGGTGAGGCCACGCCAGGAGCAAAAAGATGGCGCCAAAACCCAAGGACAGGGCCTGCATGTTCACCTGGCCAATGGACTGCGGCAGCAGCGCCAGGTTTTTCCAGAAGGAGTGGGCTGGGGAATTGCCCAAAACCACGTGTGCCTGCGCCACGGCGATGAGCACGCCGATGCCGGCGAGCATGCCGTGCAGCACGGCAGGGGCGACGGCGGTGGCCCAGCGCGCCAGCTTGGAGACCCCCAAGAGCATCTGCAGCAGGCCGGCACACAGCACGATGTAGGTCACCGTCTCGAAGCCGAAACGGGAGATGAGGTCGGCGACGATGACCGACAGCCCCGCGGCCGGGCCGCTGACCAAGAGGGGGGCGCCGCCAAACAGGCCAGCGACGATGCCGCCGATGGCGGCGGCGATGAGGCCGGTGATGGGCTTGGCGTCCGAAGCAACGGCAATGCCCAGCGACAGCGGCAAAGAAACCAAAAAAACGACGAGACTCGCGGCCATTTCGCGCCGCAGGATAGAAAGATTCATAAAGCGTAGCACCTCAAAAAAGAACGCGTCGCGGCGCCAACCTGCCTGGGAAGAGCCTATTTAGGAGACAAGAAGTAAGTCACAGCCGCCTATAAGTCAAGGTATGCCATTGCCCTACCCTTGACTTGCCGCGGCCCTATGGTAGTTATCGCAGCAGTCCGTGAGGGCCGTGGGGCAGTAGCTCAGCTGGGAGAGCGCCGCGTTCGCAATGCGGAGGTCAGGGGTTCGATCCCCCTCTGCTCCACCACATCGTTTAATAGTTCGGTGAAGATATACAGCCTGAAATGAGTAAGAAGAATGAAGACTGTATAGAAGAAATTGAACTCGGCCAGACGCCTTATTTACGAAGCGTCGCCTGCGCCGACGATGGTTGCGGGAAGGACGATGACTGGAACGGATCTGCTGCAACCCCTGCGAATTCGATATTTGACTCCAAAGATAAACTTCCCTGATCATTGCTATCATACTGCTTACAACCCGCCCGACTGATCAGGGTGCTGGGTACGGCCATGGTCCAGGTCGCGGGCGTTATGGGGATGACGACCGTGGGCGTGGGGGCTGCCCCGGGAAGGGTGCAGAGCTGGCGCGCGCAGGTGCGC
>JBBSTS010000100.1:0-5813 GCA_038235675.1 Myxococcota bacterium
AGCTCGGCGTCGAGGGCCAGCAGGCGCGCGGCAAAAGCCTGCACGCTGCCACGCTGGGCGAAAAAGCTGCGGCCCAGCTCCGCGGCGATGTCGTGGGTGCCGCGCACCGCCAGGCGGTGCTCGGCCTCCACCAGGTGCAACCCCAGCGGCGTCGGCATGGGCCGCGGCAAGGGGCGGGGCAGCCCCAGCTCTTGATGGATCTGGCGCACCTGCGGCATGGCCGCGAGCTGCTCTGGCGTCCCCAGGTCGAGCAGGTGGGCAGGCAAGGGCGCCGGGGTACTCAACTGCACCAGGGCGACGCGGCGGCCGCGGCGGGCCAACAGCCCGCCCGCCAGCAGGCCCGCGGCCTCGTCGCCCAAAACACAGACGTCGTAAAACTGTGTCAGCACGTCAGGGTGCGGCCGCGGCGGGCGGGGCCGCCGTCGGGTCGGCTTTTTTTGCTGCCTGCCGCCCCATCTCGTCCAGTTTTGCCTTGGCGCTGCGTTGCCAGCTCGAGCGCCTTTTGTTGCCAACGACCTCGCCGAAGAACGTCTGGGCGTCCTCCAGTCGGCCCAGGGCCAGCGAGCACAAGCCAACTTTGTAGGTGGCCTCATCGGCGCGCGGGCCGTTGCCGAAGCGCTCGACGACGCGCGCATAGGCGCCCAGCGCCTCGCCGAACTTTTGCTCGGCCAAGTAGCCGTCGCCCAGGCGCAGCGCCGCCTCGTCGGCGATGCCAGCAACGCGGCCGTGTTGCTTGAGCACTGCGCGATAGACGGCACGGCTCTGCGCCGCCTTGCCCTCTTTGGCCAGCGACCGTCCGAGGGCCAGCGCCTCCTTCTTGTTCGCCGGCAGCTTGACGTCGTCGCCTGGCTCGCGCGGCGGCGGCGCTTTTTTCGCCAGGCTGTCGAGGCGCTCGGCAAACGTCTGCGCCGTTTCTCCCAGGCGATGCTCGTTGACTTCGACTGCCCCGCGCAGCTCTTGGACGTCGGTGATCATCCTCGTTAGCTGGGCGCCAAATTCACCGTTGCTGTTGCGGGCGCTCTGGTTGAACTCCTGCAGGGCCTCGGAGAGCTCCTGCAGCTTGCGTAGCGACTGTTGCTGGTGCTCGGCCTCCTGGGCAACCTGGCGCTGCAGCCCCCCAGAGACCTCCTGCACCTGGGTGCGCAGGGCCCTAACTTCGGCCTGCAGGGCCTGACCTGCCCCCAAGGACATGAAACAGCCGCTGGGACCCAAGCCGCAAAAGAGCAGCGCCGCAAGTGTGCCGGCGGGGGGCTTACGGCGACGCACGGGCTAAAGAGCGGCGGCAGGGTTTTGGATAAACTGCACCCGGCGATTGCGGCTGTAGCAGGTTTCGGTCGCCTCGCTGCAGAGCGGCTCGTTCTCGCCCTTGGAGCGCACGGTCAGCTGGCGGCCGTGGATGCCCAGCTGCTTGAGGTAGGCGACTACCGCCTGTGCCCGACGCTCGCCCAAGGCAAGGTTATACTCCTGGGTGCCACGGTCGTCGCAGTGGCCCTCGACCACCAGGTGTAGGCTAGCCGGAGCCAGGCGCAGGCAGGTGACCGCCTCCTCTAGCTGAATGCGGGCTGCATCGTTGAGCTCAAAGACGTCGAAGTCGAAGAACAGCGGCTCGAGGCGCACGAGCTCACCGGCGAGTGCCGGACGACATTTTGCCGCAGTTTTTTCGGCCGCCCTGTCGAGGACGCAGAGGTTGTTGCGGCAGAGCTGATTGGCGCCGCAGGCCGCGTCGCTGTCGCAGGCGCGGCTGATGCAGCGATGGTCGCGGCAGGTGGCGGCACCGGCACAGTCGGTGTCGCTGCGGCAGGGCTGCACGCAGGCGCCGGCGTTGCAGATCAGGTTGGTGCCGAAGGCGGCACAATCGGCGTCGAGGTGGCATTGCACCGCCTCCTCACAGCGGCCCTCGGCACAGCGTCGTTGCTGGCCGGGATAGCGCAGCGCACACTGGGCGTCCTCGCGGCACTCCTGGCATTGGCCGTTCAAACACACTTCGCCGCGCTGGGCGCAGTCGCGATCCTGATCGCAGCGCGGGTAGTTCGCCTTGCATTGGGGCAGAAGGATCGCCAACAAAACGGCATAAAATCGCAGGTTGATTCGTTTCATGGCCGCAACCTACCCAGCCATACGCAGCAAGTCAATTCAGTTAAAGAAGAGCAGGCTAACGGCCATAAACAGCGGCAGCAGCACGACGGCGGCGATGCCGACGTAGCCTAAAAAGCTTGGCATGGGGGTGCCGGCCTCTTCGGCCACGGCCTTAACCAACAGGTTTGGGCCGTTGCCAATGTAAGTCAGGGCGCCCATCAACACGGCGCCGCAGGATATCGCCGCCAGCAGCACCTCGCCGTGGACGTCTGCGGCCAGCTGCTGCAGGTGTAGGGGCGACAGGCTCAGCAGGCTGCTGGCGGTGGCGGTGGCGGTGACGTAAGTGGGGGCGTTGTCCAACACCGAGGAGAACAGGCCGGTGACCCAGAAAAATTGCCGCGGCGACTGCGGATCGACGTGGCTGAGCAAGGTCTCGCGGCTGCCTTCGAGCAACATCAATGCCGGGGCCATGGTCAAAAAGATGCCTGCGAAGAGGATGGCCACCTCGCGCACCGGTGCCCAGCTGAAGCCGTTGGTACGCCGCAGGGTGGCCGAAGAGCTGGCGAAGCAGAGCCCCGCCAAAGCCAGCAGCCCCGCCTGACACAGCAGCGTCGGCAGCTGCCACATCCCGCTGGCGGCGACCAACGCCACCAGGGACGCCAGCCACAGCAGGTTGTGGCCGCCGGCCAGGCGCACCGGCTCCGACGGCGGTGCCACGGCGGCGGGATGGCGGCGGTCGACGACGGTGTCGACGAAGTAGAAGATGGCCAAACAGGCGGTGCAGCAGCCCAACCAGACGGGCCACAGGCGCAGGGTCCAGAAAAACGGCACGCCGCGCAGCAGCCCAAGATACAGCGGCGGGTCCCCCATCGGCGTCAGCAGCCCGCCCAAGTTGCCGGCCAAGAAGATGAAGAAGACGACGACGTGGGCGCGCTTAGGACGCGCGGCGTTGCTACGCAGCAGCGGCCGGATCAGCAACATGGTGGTGCCGGTGGTGCCGATGCAGGAGGCGAGCGCCGCGCCAAGGGCCAGCACGGCGGTGTTGCGCCCCGGACTCGCCACCCAGCTGCCGGTCAGCACGATATGGCTGGTGATGACGTAGAGGGCCACCATCACCACCAAGAAGCTGGCATACTCGCTGACGGCGTGGCCCAGACGATGCGGCGCAGCAAAGGCGAGCCACAGGGCCACCGGCCCACCCAACGCGCTGCTTACCAGCAGGCGACTGCGATCGCGCTCCCACCAATGCGGCGCAAAGGCCGGGATCACGCTCATGGCCAGCAGCATGGCGACAAAAGGCAGCACCCAAAGGGGGCTTACAGGGACGGCTGCAGCCGGCGAGGCGAGCGTCCAGAGGCACGGGAGAGCAGGGAGCATGCGGGCGGCGATAACATGTCCGTGCCTTGACAGATAGCCGCCGGGACCTATACTTCGCCACGAATTCGGTCCCTGGGCGGCCAGCTGGTCGACCCCCTTTACGGAGGTTTAAAAACATGTCTACATCGCAGAATCCTAAATTTCGTCCCCTAGCCGACCGCATATTGGTCAAACGCATCGACCAAGAAGAGCGCAGCTCCGGGGGCATCATTATCCCCGACAGCGCCAAAGAGAAGCCGCAGGAGGCCGAGGTGGTCGCCATCGGCAACGGCAAGCTCATGGACGACGGCAGCACCCGCGCCGTCGATCTAAAGGTCGGCGATCGCATCTTGTTCAGCAAATACTCAGGCAACGACATCAAGCTGGAGGGCGCCGAGCACCTCATCTTGCGCGAAGACGAAGTTCTGGGCGTTCTTACCCACTAATTCAGTCCCACGCCGTCTTTGCACCCCCCTTTTTACTCAACGTAAGGAACATCCATGTCTGCAAAAGAATTTCTATTTGACGAGCGCGCCCGCGAGCAGATCCTCGCCGGCATCAACATCTTGGCCGAAGCAGTCAAGAAAACCTTTGGTCCCAAGGGTAGCAACGTCATCATCGAGAACACCTACGGGTCCTCGACGGTCACCAAAGACGGCGTCACCGTCGCCAAGGTGATCGAGCTGGAAAACAAATTCCAGAACATGGGCGCCCAGATGGTCAAAGAGGCCGCCTCGAAGACCTCCGACTTGGCCGGTGACGGCACCACCACCGCCACCGTACTGGCGCAGGCCATCTACCGCGAGGGCATCAAGTTGCTCGCCGCTGGCGGCAGCCCGATGGACATCAAACGCGGCATCGACAAGGCGGTCGAGACGGTCATTGGCGAGCTGCGCAAGATTTCCAAGGCGACCAAAGATCCCAAGGAAATTGCCCAGGTCGGCACCATCTCCGCCAATGGCGACGAGACCATCGGCAAGATCTTGGCCGAGGCGATGGAGAAGGTCGGCAAAGAGGGCGTCATCACCGTCGAAGAGGCCCGCTCGATGGAGACCGAGCTGGAGGTGGTCGAGGGCATGCAGTTCGACCGCGGCTACCTGTCGCCCTACTTCGTCACCGATTCGGAGCGCATGGAGGTCTCGCTCGAGGACCCCTACATCCTGATCTACGAGAAGAAAATTTCCAACATGAAGGACGTGCTGCCGCTGCTCGAGGGCGTCGCCCGCAGCAGCCGGCCGCTGATGATCATCGCCGAAGAGGTCGACGGCGAGGCGTTGGCCACCTTGGTGGTCAACAAGCTGCGTGGCACGTTGCACGTCTGCGCCGTCAAGGCGCCGGGCTTCGGCGACCGTCGCAAGGCAATGCTGCAGGACATCGCAGTGCTCACCGGCGGGCAGCTGATCAGCGACGACTTGGGCATCAAGCTCGAGAACGTCAAGCTTGAGGACCTGGGCCACGCCAAGCGCATGGTCGTCGACAAGGACAACACGACCATCGTCGACGGCGCCGGCAAGCGTGCCGACATCGAGGGCCGCGTTGGCCAGATCCGTGGCCAGATCGAGGCCAGCACCAGCGACTACGACCGCGAGAAGCTGCAGGAGCGACTCGCCAAGTTGGTCGGCGGCGTCGCCGTGGTGCGCGTCGGTGCAGCCACCGAGAGCGAGATGAAAGAGAAGAAGGCGCGCGTTGAGGATGCCTTGCACGCCACCCGCGCGGCCATTGAAGAGGGCATCGTTCCCGGCGGCGGGGTCGCGTTGATCCGCGCGCTCGATGCAGTCGGCAAGCTGAAGTTGGAGGGCGACCAGCAGTTCGGCGTCAATATCATCAAGCGCGCCATCGAGGAGCCACTGCGTCAGATCGTCACCAACGCCGGCCTCGATGCGTCGATCATCTTGGACAAGGTCTTGCACGGCAAGTCCACCTCCTACGGCTTCAATGCCCGCACCGAGGAGTTTGGTGACCTGCTGAGCATGGGCGTCATCGACCCCACCAAGGTGGTGCGTACCGCGCTGCAGAGCGCCGCTTCGGTGGTTTCTTTGCTGCTGACCACCTCCTGCATGGTGGCCGAGAAGCCCAAAAAGGAGTCGGCATCGGCGTCGGCGCCGGCGCCTGGCGCGGGCATGCCCGGCGGCATGGACTACTAAAAACACCAAGCTGCTCGCGGGCTGCTTGAACTTTGGCGCCTGGAGGTCGATAACACGGCCTCCAGGCGTTTTTTCTTTTTCAGGAGACCAACATGGCCAATTCCAAGAGCAAGCAGATCCGCAAACGTATGCATCGCAAGCAGCGCCACAAGTCGGCCCTCAAACGCAAAAAAGCAGCGCGCAAGGAATTGGCTCGTCGCCGCGCATAAAGGCTTGACCGCTCGGCCCTAAGGTGCC
>JBBSTS010000101.1:0-5698 GCA_038235675.1 Myxococcota bacterium
CCGACCTGCGCAACACCGGCGAGCCCTGGGGGGGCGCCATCACCGCGGCGCTATTTTTGCAAGAGTTCGTCGGCGCCGTGTCCTGGGCCCACCTGGACATCGCGGGGCCCGCGACGGGCAAAATCGAGGCCGGTGCCGCCAGCAAAGGCGGCACGGGGGTGGCGGTGGCCGCGACGGTCGATTTTCTCAGCCGCCAGGCCACCGCCCACGTGGCGGAGTGGTCGATTGACTGAGCCAAATTGGGCCGAACTGCTGGCGCAGGCACAGGCGGCCAGGGAGTCCGGCCAGGCGCACGCCGCGCTGCAGCTGTGCGACCGCGCGGCGCTGCAGTCGGTGCCGGGCCGGGACGCGGCAGCGCGCCTGCGCGGCGACATTTTGCTGCAGTTGGGCGACGCCGCAGGCGCGCTCTCCAGCTTCGACTCGGTGGCCGATCCGGCGGTGCCGGACGCGGCGTTGGACTGTCGCCGGGGGCTGGCGCTGTTCGAGCTGGTGCGCTTCGCGGAAGCATTAGGGGCCCTGCGCAGCGCCCTGCGCGGCGATCCCAGCTTGGCGGAGGCCCACCACGCCCTGGGGGTGATCGCCGAGATCACTGGCAGTGGCGACGAGGCCGAGTTTTTTCGCTCTGCCCGGCGCCTGGCGCCGCAGCGCTACGCTACCGCACCGCATCGCAGTGCGGCGCAATTTACCGCCGCCGTCGGCCAGGCCGTGGCGCGCCTGGGCACCGAGGACAAGGGCGTCTTCGACACCACCCCCATCCTGGTCCAGGAACTGCCGCGCCTGCACGACCTGCGCCAAAAAAATGCGGCCCTGAGCCCGGAGGCTTTTGGTACGCGGGTGTTGATGCGCCAGGTGACCCAGGCCGAAGGCGGCAGCGGTGCCGGGCCGGAGCCGTCGGTTGCGACCCCGGCGATCCTGTTGTTTAAACGCAACCTCGAGCGCGGCAGCCGCGACGAGGAGGCCCTGGTGCAGGCGATCGTCGAGACCTTGCGGCAGGTCGCCGAGGACGCCGCGGAGTCCGAGCAAAGCCAGTAGAGCTCATTCGCTCTGGGTTATAAAGCTTAGAAGTCGCGGCGGCGCAGCAGGTGGTCGAGTGAGAGGCGGCCGGGCCCCATGATGAGCAGGGCCAAAAACACCAGGCCGAAGAGGATGGAGGGCTCGCGCTCTGCCCAGGTGTCGGTGCGGTGCACCACGACGGCGACCACGGTCATGGTGAAGATCACCGGCAGCGCCGCCAGGCGAGTGCAGAAGCCCAGCCCCACCAAAGCAGAGGCGCCAATTTCTGCCGCCATCGCCGCCAGCAGCGCCGGTGTGTGGCCCATGCCCAGAGGATCGGGAAAACGCTCGGGGTGGGTCTGCAGCAGCGTCCACTTCGGCAGGCCATGGCCAAAAATCAAGCAGAGGACGAAGCCGATGCGCAGGATGAGAAGGCCGACGTCGGAGTGCGAGCGAGATGCAGGGCGCATAGGTGCAAGCGCTACTGCGGTTTGACCTACCAAGTCAATTGAAGGTTAATGCAACCATGGTTTGCGGCTTATTGCGACGGTGGGGCGCGGCGTGTCCGACGGCGCTCGGATTTTTGCTTGCTTGTCAAAGCACCCCTTTTTTATACGTCGACGCCGCGGACGCGGCGGTGACCGAGGCCAGCCAGACGCAGCCGAACAACGTCGTCGACATCCTGTTCGTCGTCGACAATTCGGCGAGCATGGGAGACAAGCAAACCACCTTGAAAAACAGCTCGGCCGCCTTCGTTGCCGAGTTGGCGGCGAGCAACGTCGACTATCGCCTCGGCCTGGTGACGACCGATTTGGTCGCCGGCACCGACGGCGGGCGGCTGCGTCGAGCCGTCGGCGCGCCGCTGTTCCTATCGGCGCCGGCGGCCGATGACCCCAACGCTGCGGCGGCCCGCGCGACGCTGGTGGCCAACTTCAATGCCGCGGTGAGCACCCTGGGCATCGGCGGCAGCAGCCAGGAGAGCGCCCTGGGGGCGGTTACCCGTGCCCTGGCCTCCGTCAGCGGCAGCGCGGTGGCGCGCTTCAACGGCGACTTTTTGCGGCCCCTGGCTGATTTGGCGGTGATCATGATCACCGACGAGGACGACTGCGCGCCGCTGCCCGGCAGCGAGGCCACCGTCGCCGGCTGGGAGGGCCAGCCGACCCGCTGCTACGACAGCCAGCAGGAACTGTTTTCGCCCAGCGCCCTGGTCGATCAATTCATCCAGATCAAGGGTGACGCCGCCAAAGTGCGCGTGGCGTTGATCACCAGCGGGCGGCGGCAGGCCGACGGCAGCTTTACGCCGCTGGGCTGCAACGTCGGCACCGACGGCGCGCCCGACAGCCGCTGTGGTTGCTGGCTCTACGCGCCCGATGCTTGGTTCTGTAACGACCTGACCCAGACCACGGCGCAGCCGTGCAGCATCCCGGCGGCCTGCGCCAGCACCGGCACCTGCAGCTCGACGGGCAGCAGCTGCGACCGAGCACTTTGCGGCACCACGGCGCCGCACCGCTACCTCAGCTTTTTGACCGAGCTGGCCGCCCGGCGCCGAGCGCTGGGCCTTGCCGCCGGCACCTACGTCGACAGCATCTGCCAGGCCGACTACCGCGCCACCCTCATCGCCGCGGCCCGTGCCGTGGTGCTGAACAACTGCTTCGCCCTGGCTCTGACGGCCAACCGCGTCGCGCTGGGGCTGCGCGTCGCACATCTGCTGGCCGACGGCAGCCGCAGCGCCAGCACCCTGCTGCAGCGCTATGGCCTCGAAGACCCCTTCGCCAGCTGCCGCAGCTGCAGCGACTGCAACCAGCAGGCCTGGCAGCTCGTCGCCGGCGACGACGGCACGGCGCAGATCTGTTTGGCCTGTGGCACCGCCGCCCAAGCCGGCGACCTCTTCGAGATCAGTACCCTCGGGCGTTAGAGCGCGTCGGGTTGGGTCGTGGGCGCTCGGCGCCGTTCGATCTGCAGGGTGGCGTGGTCGATGCCGAACTGCTGCTTGAGCAGGGCCTGCATGCGGTAGAGCAGCGGCTCGGTGTGGGGGTGGTGCGCCTCCATCAGCACGTGGGCGCTGAGGGCGGGCATTCCTTGGGTGATGCTCCAGACGTGCAGGTCGAAGACCTCTTCGACGCCGTCCATTGCCAGCATGGCGGCGTGGATGTCGCCGACTTGGAGGTCCTTGGGCACCCCCTCGAGCAAAACGTCCACCACCTCGCGCAGCATGCGGTAGGCGCCAGCAACGATCAGCGTGGCGATGAGGATGGACAGGGCCGGGTCGATCCACAACGCGCCGGTCCAGGCGATGGCCAAGCTGCCGACGATCACCCCAACGGAGGCACAGGTGTCGCCCATTAGGTGCAAAAAAGCGCCGCGCAGGTTGAGGTTGTCGTGGCCGTGGCCGACCAAAAAGAGGCCGATGAGGTTGGCCACCAAGCCGAGGCTCGCCACCCCCAACATCATGTGTACGTCGACTTCCTGCGGCTGCCGCAGCCGCTGGACGGCCTCGAGGGCGATGGCGCCGCAGACGAAGATGAGGCTCAGGCCGTTGATGAGGGCGGCCAAGACCTCGAAGCGGCGGTAGCCGTAGGTGCGCCGGGCGTCGGCCGGGCGGCGGGCGACGCGCAGCGCCAGCAGCGACACCCCCACCGCCAACAGGTCAGTCAGCATGTGGCCGGCGTCGGAGAGCAGGCTCAGCGAGCCGGACAACGTCCCGCCGACGACTTCGGCGACCATCAAGGTGGCGGTGACCGCCAGGGTGGCCGACAGGCGACGGGCCGTTTTGCGGTTGTCGGCGCCGCCCTCGGAGGGGCGATGGTGGTGATGACGATGGGGGGGCATGGCCGCAGAGGATAGCACATCGTGAACTGGACCCCGTAGCCCCCCATGCATAGACTCCATCCTCAGATGCGCACCCCGGCCCACTTCTTTACCTCTGACGGGGCGCGAATTGCCTACACGCTCAGCGGCCCGAAGGACGCCAAGCCAGTGGTGTTGTGCGACGGCTTCGGCTGCGACGGCTACATCTGGCGCTATCTCAGGCCGTCGCTGAGCCGCCACTACCGGGTGATCGGCTGGCACTACCGCGGCCATGGCCGCAGCGCGCCGCCGATTTCAGAGGCTGATTTTGGGGTCGAGCGCATGAGCCGCGATTTGGCGGCGCTGCTGAGCGCGCAACAGGCCGAGGGCGCGGTGCTCTTGGGCCATTCGCTCGGCGTTCAGGTGATCCTGCAGGCGGCGCTCGACTTTCCCGAGCGCCTGCGCGGCATCGTGCCCATCTGCGGCTGCTACGGCGATCCACTGCGCACCCTGCGGCGCCGTGGTCGCGCCGAGCCCCTCTTCGCCCTCGCCCACCAGGCCCTGCAGCGCCACCCCGCCGCCGGGCGCTGGCTGTGGCGCCGCACCCTGCGCTCGCGGGGCATGCGTCTGTGGACGCGCTACATCGAGGTCAACCGCGAGCGCCTAGACATGGCCGACATGGAGGACTATTTCGCCCATCTGGCAGGCATGGATCCCACCTTGTTCATGCGCATGCTGGCGGGCGTCCAACACCACAGCGTCGCCCATCGCCTGCACGAGGTGCGCCTGCCGACCTTGGTGATCGGCGCCCAGAGAGACACGTTTACGCCGATGAACCTTTCGCGTCACATGCAACAACAGATCCCTGGGGCGTCGCTGCTGGAGATCTCCGCCGGCAGCCACGTGGCACCGTTGGAGTTTCCTGCCTTGGTCGAAGCCCGCATCGCCGCGTTTTTGCGGGAGATCTTGCTGCCGGCATGAGTGCGCCGATCCCCGTGACGGTGATCACCGGCTTTTTAGGCAGCGGCAAGACGACCCTGCTCAACGGCTTGCTGCGGGCGCCGCAGGGCCGCCGGCTGGCGGTGATCGTCAATGAATTTGGCCAGATGGACGTCGATGGGGCGCTGGTCGAAGGCGGCGAGCAGTTTGCGCTGCTCGACAACGGCTGTTTGTGCTGTGCCCTCAACGAGGACCTGCAGCGTACCCTCTTCGACTTGCTGCAGCGCGGCGGATTCGACCATCTGGTGGTGGAGACCACCGGCCTGGCGGACCCGCTGCCGGTGGCACGCACCTTCGACAAGCCGGGGCTGTCGGCGGCCTTCGTGGTCGATGCGGTGGTCACCGTCGTCGACGCCTGCAACGTTGCAGCGGCCCGGCTCCAGGCACCAGAGGCCCAGGCGCAGCTCGAGGCCGCCGACGTCCTGGTGATCAACAAGGTCGATCTGTGTGCCGACGGCGGCGCTGCGGCCGCCGCCCGATGCCGGGAGCAGAACGGGCGGGCGCCGCAGTTCCTCTGTCACCGTGGCGAAGGGCTGCCGCATGCATTTCTACTCGACACGCAGCTGCCGCGGCCGCCGGCACGACAAGAAGCCGCCGTCGTTACGCCGTCGATCCACGCCGCGCATGGCAGCGGCTTCGGCGCCTGGACGTATCGCAGCGACGCGCGCTTTGACGAAATCGCCCTCGAGGACCTGGTCGCGGAGCTGCCCCCCGAGGTGTGGCGGGTCAAAGGCATCGTCCACACCAATGCCCCGTGGGACCTTACCCTGGTGCAGGCGGTGGCCGGCCGCATCGATTTGCGGCCCTACACGTCGCCGCCGCCCGCCGGCGGGCTGGGGCTGGTGTTTTTGGGGCCGCGTCTGGATGCCGCCGCCCTTGCCGCCGCCTGCGTCGCAGCCCTGGCAGGCGCCTGACGCGC
>JBBSTS010000102.1:0-5626 GCA_038235675.1 Myxococcota bacterium
ACGATGCAGTCGCCCGTGGCAAAAAACGCCACCAAGCGATGGATCATGTGGCGTTCGGTCGGCAACAGCCGGGTGCGCAGATCACCTACGTCGGTGGAAAAATCAACCTCCTCAACCGTCCAGGTATTTTTGATCGCGTTGCGGTACATCTCGTAGAATTTGGGGTAGCGCATCGGCCGCAACGTCAGGCTCATACCGGGGTCGAGGATCATGGTCGTCTCCTGTGTGGGTTGGCGCTTCTGTAGTCCCAATGCGACTGCCTTACAACTGCACGCCGCCGCTTTTTGTCCTGGCATGCGGCGCCGCGCCGCACCTCGCCCTGGTGCACTGCAGCGTCAGAGACGACGACACACTTGGCGACGACTCTGCGCTTCAACTTGGCGACCGCAAGCAAACGTGGCAAGCCTTGGTGGGATGGCTAAATGTCCTGCCCTCCTGCGCCTGGCCATGACGGCCTGCGGCGGCGCCCTACTGTGGGCCAGCTGTACCGACACAGGGGTGCACGACGCGGCGGCGCCGGCCGCCGCAACCGCTGGACTGCGCGTCGAGGTCGAGCCTGCTCAGGGGCTGTGCATCTGGCTGGATGCGGTGCCCGTCGCCACCCAGAGCCCCTACCTCAGCGTCGAGCTGTCGCCGGGGGCCCATGCCCTCGAGGTGGCGGCCATGGGCCATCATCCCCTTACCCTGCCGCTCGTGCTGCGCGCCGGTGAGGTGCTGCACGTGCCCGTCTCGCTGCGCCCACGCCTGGCGCAGCCGCCGGACTCGCCGACGCCCGCCCTGAGCCTGCGCCGCCTACCGTGGACACCGAAACCGCTGGTCACGGCGGACGCTGGCACCACGGCGCCGAGGCCATCGCCGCCGCCCTTGCCGGATCCGGCGGCCGCGACCGAGCTGGCCGCCGACGTCGCGGCCGACAGCCTGGCCGCCGGCGCCGAGTCCCTGCTGCTGCAGTTCGCCGCCGAGCCAGCGGTCGCCGTGCGCCTCGACGACGTCCGCGTCGGCCGCCACGAGCTCTACAGCCGCCGCCAGCACGGCATCCTCGAGGCCGGTACCCTGCGCATCGGCTACACCGTCTCACGGTCGCGGACGATGGAGTTCATGGTCCCCCAAGATGGGGCCGCCTGGTTCGCCGATGGCTCCGAGGTCAAAGCCGGCACCCTGCTGCGGCTGGGCCTCGGCACCCTGCGCCTGCTGCGGACCGACGCGCAGGGCAGCCGCCAGAGCCTGCTGGTCACGCGCATCCTGTAAGCTTGCCGAAAGGACTGGCGCCGGCGTACCTTCTAACCCCATGATCGAGTACCTGTGCGAAGGATGGCACGCCGGCGGTGGCGGGAGCTTGCGCGACGCCGTCGTCGACGGCGCCCTGGACAGCGCCAGCATGCTGCTGCGGGCCGGCGTCCCGGCCGAGGCGGTGGCCACCCTCGCCCTCAAGGTGCACACCGTCGCCACACTGACCCTGCCTTCGCACCGCGCCGAGGCGGCGCAGCTGCAGCTGAGCGACCACCAGCGCCGCGCCATCGCCGCCCGCCTGCAGATGTACACCGACCGCTTCGTGGCGCTGCAGGGCTTCGTCAGCGATGCGTTGGAGCACGTGTACACGGCGGCGGAGCTGCGGGCGCTCTACCTCCATCTGATGCACGTCGCCCAGATGATCCAGCTGCTCGGCGCGACCCGTCTGCAGGTGGTCGCTGAGGGGCAGCTGGCCCACCGTCTGCCGCAGCTCGACCCCGCCGCCGCGCCGCATCGCCCGGCGCCGCGGGCGCGTTGACAGGTGCGCCGCCGGTCGTTCGGCGGCTGCTGGCATCGCTGCTGACGGGCCTCGCCGTCGCCGGCGTCCTCGGCTGTCCGCGGCGCCCGCCGCCGCCTGCCCCCACCGCTTCGGAGGCACCGACGGCGCCGACGACGACGCTGGCCGTTCCCGGGGTGCCGCTGCGGTTGCCGCTGCCGCGCGGCTGGTTCCCTGATCCCAGCGTCGGGGGCAAGGGCGACAAGGTGGTTCTGCGCCTGCTGCAAAAAGATGGGGTGCCCGGCGCGCCGCGCATCGAGGTCACCCTCACCCCGTCGACGGCGCGCCCCGCCCTGCTTGAAGAGCTGCTGACCCACAACCTGCAGGAGATGGCGGCGCTGGAGCAATCAGGCGCCCTGCACCTGGGCCCCGTCGAGCAGCGCCGGCGGGACGTCGGCGGCTGCAAGCTCTATCAGGTGCAGCAGCAGTACACCTTGCTCAGCCCCGCCGGCCCCGTCGTCGTCGAGCAACTCGCCGCGCTGCTGGTGCTGCAGGGGCGCGGCGTGGTGATCACCGCAGCGGGACGCGCCGAGCTCTACGCCCCCCACCGCGCCACCATCGAAGCGTTCTTTGCCGGCCTGCAGCTCAGCGACGCCCAAGCCCCGACAGACCTCGGGGCCCTAGGCGCCAAACCGCATTAGGGCGGCACGAAGGCGGTCCTAGCGCGGCGGCGCTGCCGGCGGCGGCGCCGTCGACGGGGTCAGCCGGCGCACCGGCGCGCCGTCGCGCAGCTGCGCCAGTGGCGCGCCATCCTGCCGCCGGACGACCACCCAGGTGTGGACCCCCAGCTGTGCCTGGGGCGCCTGTATGAAGGCGACCTCCTCCTGCTGTTCGACCACCTGGACCGGCAGACGCCAGACGCGCCCGTCCTGCAGACGCAGCAGCTGCACCTGTGCGGCGGGGCCCAAAAGCAGACTGGCGCGGGGCACCAAAAAGGCGCCCTCGACCATGCGCTCCACGAGGCGATAGGCGTCGGCACTCGGCGCCTTTTGCGCCTCCACCCAGGCCAGCTGACTGGCGTCGAGGGGCACCGTCAGCTGCAGGCGGCCGTCGCCAAGCTGGCGCTCGACGGTGGCGGGCTGAGGGGTGGCGTGGGCGAGGCTGAGCTGGGCGACGGACCCCGGCGGCAAGCGCGCCGCGGTAGCGGCCTCCATCTGCAGGCTCAGCCGCAGCAAACGAGGGTCGCGCAGGCGCAGCAGCGCCTGGTGCGCCGCCACGCGGCCAGACGCCAGCAGCGGCGCGCTGGCTGCCACCTCGCCCGCAAAGGGGGCCAGCAGCAGGTGATGGCGCAGGGCACGCTTGCGGCGGCGCAGGCTGGCCTCGGCGCCTTCGGCGGCGTGCAGCAGTCGCGCCAAACTGGCGCGGCCGCGCCGCTCCCTGCGCCCCAGCTGCGCGGCCCCGCCCCGACGTGCGGGCGTGCTCAGGGCCTGTCGCTGCCCCAGCAGCTGATTGAGGTAGCGCGTCGTGCGGCTGGCAGCGGCGCGCAGCCGCAGCACGCGGCGCTGCGCCCAGGCCAACGCCAAGCGCTGCGGCGCCGGCAGCTGCAGCGCCGCAAGGATGTCGCCGGCGGCCACTTGCGTACCAATCGCCGGCGGCAGCTGATTAAGCGGCCCACCGCGATCGAAGCTCAGCCAGCGATCCTGCGCCAGGTGTGCCGCGAGCACCTGCGTCGTGGCGAAGAGGGGGACGCGGTAGGCCTGCAGGGTCTGCGCCTCGACCCAGGGCGGCGGCGCCGGCCGCAGGCGCCACCAAGCGCCGCCGCCAAGGACGGTGAGCAGCAGCAAGGCCGTGGCCGCAGCCCAGCGTCGGCGCCCGCGGCGTGGACGCGTCTGGCTTGCCGCCTGCGGTGCGCGGGCGTGCGTCCCCGTCGCGGTGCCGCCCACAGGGGCGGCCGCAGCAGCCGGCGACGGGCCGGCCGCCTGCAACAGGCCCATCGAGCGCAGCTGCACCTCGACCTTGGCAAGCTCCGGCAGACCAAGGTCAACGAAGCCGGCGGCATGCAGCTGGACGACGATCTCACTGGGGCCGCTACGGCCGTCGAGTCGCCGTCCGGCCTCATACTCAGCCTCGTAAAGGCGGTGGGCCTGGCCGCTGAGCGGGTCGAAGACGTCGTAGAAGGTGGCATCCTCGGCGCGGACCGCCTGCACCTGCAAGTCGGGCCGCCACATGGCGCGAGGGTGGGGGCCGGCCACGGCTGTTAGTCGAGGTGGAGGTAACGCCTCAGGGCCAAGAGGCGCTCCTCGCGCGTGCCAAAATGGTCATGGTAGTCGATAATGCTGCAGGCGATGACGTTGTAGGCCTCGTCACGGTCGTAGACCTCGGCGATTTTGACGCTGTGTTCCTGTTTGTCGGGCTGCTTCTTGTAGCTCAAGAAGTAGTGTTTGAGGCGCTGGACGATGCCGGGGGGGCAATCGTGCACCGAGGTAAGGTGGCCGAAGGCGACGTCCTGGTCGAGCACCGCGATGATTTTGTCGTCGACCTCGTTGCCATCGAGCATCCGCAAGCCGCCGATGGGACGCACCTTGGCCAAAAAGTTGCCGTGCGCGGTAGATTTCTCGGTCAGCACGCAGATGTCCATCGGGTCGCCGTCGCCCTCGACTTTCGGCTCGCCGGTGCGGGCGGTGTAGCGCGCCGCCACCGAGGGGCCGCAGAAGGTCTGGGGGATCAGGCCGTAGGGCATCGGACACATGCTGCTGAGCAGCTGCGGCCGATCCAGGCGCAGGTGGCCGGTGGCCTTGTCGGTCTCGTACTTGACCGTGTCGGTGGGCACCAGCTCGACGAAGGCGTTGTAGACCTCGGGGCGCTCGGTACGCGCCGGCAGGCCGTGCCAGGGATGGGCCTGAAACATGCTGCCCAAAAGCTCTTCGATGCGTTCGTACGGTATGCTCATGTCCGTTGAGCATGGCGCATTTTTGCCTCAGAGCGAAAAAAGCCGGTCGAAGGGCGTGCTTGACGTGCCCAAGGGCTGCAGCCTAAGCCAGCCGCCATGTCAGCTTCGACTGCCCTGCACCGCACGCTCCGCCCTTGGATTTTTCTGCTCCTTACGGCGGCCAGCCTCGCCCGCGCCGCCGACGCCCCGGAGCCTGGTGCGCCGCAGGTGCGGCGCGACACCGCAGGGGTACCGCACATCTGGGCCTCGAACCGCCGCGACCTGATGCAGGCACACGGCCGCGCCACTGCGCAAGATCGCCTGTTTCAGCTGGAGATGAACCGCCGCGCCGCACGTGGCAGCCTCGCCGCCCTCTTTGGCCCCAGCGCGCTGGGCGCCGATCTGCAGGCCCGCCAGGCGGGCTACACCGAGGCCGAACTGCAGGCACAGGCTCAGCGCCTGCCGCCGAGGGTGCGCGCCGACCTGCAGGACTACCTCGCCGGCATCAACGCCGAGATGGCCGCCGCACGCGCCGCCGACGCCCTGCCGTGGGAGTTCGGCCAGCTGCACGCGACGCCACAGCCATGGAAGCTCACCGACGCCCTCGCCCTGGGAAGCTTTTTGCTGCGGCGCTTCGGCGAGCGCGGCGGCCAGGAGGCCGAGAACCTCGCCATGCTGCAGCGCCTGCAGGCACGCCACGGGGTCGACGCCGGGCGGCAGATCTTCGACGACGTGCGCTGGCACAACGACCCCGCCGCGCCGGTCACCGCCGCCGCGCCTCACGCCATGCGCCGCCGCGGCGACGAGGGCGTCGCCCTGACGGGGCTGGCGCAGCGCCAGGCCGCCCTGCCGGCGCGGCCGAGCGCGCCCGCCGCCCCCGCCGCGGCCGCGCTGTGGCCGCGCCGGGGGGGGGCCGCGCGCCGGGGCAGCGTCGCCGTGGCCGTCGCCGCCGCTCGACGCACTGGCCGCGG
>JBBSTS010000103.1:0-5617 GCA_038235675.1 Myxococcota bacterium
AGGCGACGCCGAAGTCGCCCAGGCGCAGCCAGCCGCGCCGACGATGGTGGCAGAGGTGGGCCGCCGCGAGCTGCCAGGGGCGCCCGGCCCCGCCGCCTCGGCCAGGCGGCCGCGAGGGGCGCAGGTCCAAAGCCAGCGCTGCCTCCGAGCCTCGCCAGCGCAACGCGCTTATTACGGCCATATGCAGATCGCCGCGCCACGGCAGACAGGTGACCACCCCTGCCGCGGCGGTGAGCCGATCGGCCGCCACGAGCGGCAGGGGTAGCACGACCCCCATCGCGCCCAGCAGCAGGCCCCACGGCCAGCCGCTGGCAAGCTTCTTTCCCCCCATGCCTCGCCACCTTTCGGTGGCAGGGTGGTTACCTTTCTGCCGCCAACAAGCCCTGCAGCAGGGTTGTCTCGGCAGGAGGGGTCGCGGGGCCCACATGGGCTGGCGGTGGCGGCGCGAAGCCGTCGTACGGCGCGCGAAGCGAAGGCCCTGCGGCGGCGCGATTTCGCTGTTCTTGGTCCAGCTCCAGCTCCCACTGCGCGATGCGAATGCCCTTGCGGGCCTGCTCATCTGACTCGCTGCGCAGGCGTGTCACTGCGTGAGCCACGTAAGACTCGCGCCGTACGAGGTTTTGCTCTTTCGCAGTCAGCTCCGTCTCCCAAGCCGTGAGCTGCGCCTGCTTTTGGTTCAGGGCGGCTTCTTTTTGCTCCATATGGTCCAAGGTATGCAGCACCGCGAAACGCAGCGGCGCGCTTGGCAGGGGCGGCAGATCCGACGCACCTGCGGACAGCATGGCCGATGGCTCCCGCAGCGCGGGCAGGGGCAACGCATCGTGCGCAGGTGGCCCAGACAGCACAGGCGCCGGCGCCGGCGTCGCGTCGGTCATCAGGTCGAACGCATCGTCGATCCAGGCGTTGGAGGTTCTCGCGCTGAAGTCTTCGACGCTGCCGGCCTCGACGAGTGCGTCATGCGGGTCATAGGTCACATGCGCCAGATCCGCAGCCGCATCTAGGTGCAAGGATACGTTGTTCATCGTGATTTTGCCTCTATTGAAAAGGTTGGTATCTCAGCTTCGACGCGAAATGCAAGCGCCAGATAGGTGCACTGGCGATGCGAAGGAGTTTTTGAGACAGCTCAAAGCAGGTGGGAGGCATGCTATGGCAGCGGCAGAGCCTCGGCCGCCATGGCCTGCCCCCGCTGCGCCCGCGGCACGCGCGCCCGGGCCACGCAACGTCCGCCGCTGTGCAGCTCGAGCACCATCGCGCCGTTGGGCAGCGTCTCGCGGCTGATCAGCACGTGGGTGGCGGGCACGGCCGCGGCACGTGGCCGCCGCGCCAGGGCCAGCAGCAGCGTGGCGGCGGGCGCCACCGGATAACAGACGTGTGACGACAGGCACCAGCGGCGGGCGCGGCGCCCGTCGGGCAGGGCAAGCAAGCAGAGGCCGGCCAAATCCACTGGCCCCGCTGCCCGCACCCGCACCTGCAACCATTCGTGGTCGGCGTCGACCCCCAGCGGATCGGCCATGACCTCCTCGAGATGCAGCTCGCCGGGCTGCACCAGGCGGGCCAGCCGGTAGCCCTCGCGATCGGCGCAGTGGCGGCCGACGAAGCCTTCTTCCGGCAGCGGCGGCATCCCGGCAGAGGCAGGCTCGGCCGCCGCGCGCGAGGCGACCGGCGGCGGCTCGGCGCCCTCGAGAAAAAACAAGGCGTCGTCGCAGCCACACAGCAACGCCGCCCCCCACGCCCAGGCCGCGCGCCTCATTTGCCTCCGCCGCATGCCACAATCCCCCTGCAGAGGGTGCAGCAGCCGTAAACAGATGCCAGCGACTTATTTTTCTTCGGCGTCCTTGCACGCCGCGGCGCGGCAGGCGGCGCAGGCGCCGTAGAGCTCCATCTTGTGGTGGGTCACCACGAAGCCGTGCCGGCGGGCGACCTCCTCCTGCAGCGCCTCGATCGTCGGGTCGCAAAACTCGACGATGTGGTTGCAGCCGGAACAGATGAGGTGGTCGTGGTGGGCGCCGTCGGCGTCGCTGAGCTCATAGCGCGTCTCGCCATCGAAAAAATGCCGCGCCGCAGCCAGACCGCAGTCGCTGAGCACCTTCATGGTGCGGTAGACGGTGGCCTGGCTGATCCGTGGGTCCTGGCGCCGGGCGCGCTGCAACAGGTCGTCGACACTTTGGTGCCCTCCCGCGGCAAAAAAAATTGCCGCGATCACCTCGCGCTGGCGCGACGCCTTGAGCCCGTGGAGGCGCAGGTGCGCGGCCAAGATCTGCTGCGGCGTCTGCGCCATGCGACTCAGCCGCCGGCGGCAGCAAACTCCTGCAGCAGTTTGCGCTGCTTGCGCGACAGCTCACGCGGCACGCGCACCCGGCAGACGACGTGCAGGCTGCCGCGGCCGCCGCCGCGCAGGCGCGGGACGCCGCGCTTTTTAAGCGACACGACCGCGTCCGGCTGGGTACCGGCGGGGATGCTCACCTTTTCCGGCCCCTGCAGCCCCTCGACGCTCAGCTCGGTGCCCAGCGCCGCCTGCACCATGTCGACGTCCAGCTCCGCCACCACGTCGTCGCCGTCGCGCTTGAGGGTGGGGTGGGGGCGGACGCGCACGGCAACGTAGAGGTCGCCGGCGGGGCCCCCTTGGCCGCCCGGCTCGCCACGGCCCGCATAGCGCAGGCTCATGCCGTCGTCGAAGCCGGCGGGGATGCTCACCTTGAGGGTACGCTCGGCGCGGGTGCGGCCGTCGCCGCGGCAGCTTTTGCACGGGTCGCTCTGTTTGACGCCCTGGCCGTGGCAGTGCGGGCAGGTGGTGCTGACCAAGAACATGCCCTGGCCGTGGACCACCTGGCCGCGCCCGGCGCAGGTGCCGCAACGCAGCGGCTTGGAGCCGGGCTCGGCGCCCTTCCCTTCGCAGCGCTCACAGGCCACCAGCTGCTCGAGCTGCTCCTCCTTCTCGCAGCCGAAGACCGCCTCGTTGAAGTCGATCTCCATGTCGTAGCGCAAATCTGCCCCGCGCTGCTGGGCGGCGCCGCGGCGCCGCTGACCGAAACCGAAGAGGTCGCCGAAAATGTCGCCGAAAGAGGAGAAGATGTCCTCGACGCCGGCGCCGGAGAAGCCCGAGAAGCCCTGGCTGCGCAGGCCCTCGAAGCCGGCACGGTCGTAGATGCTGCGCTTTTTGGCGTCGGAGAGCACCTCGTAGGCCTCGGACGCCTCCTTGAACTTCTCTTCGGCCTCGGGGCCAGGGTTGCGGTCGGGGTGAAAAGCCATGGCCAGGCGCCGGTAGGCTTTTTTGATGGTCCGCTCATCGGCGTTTTTGGCCACCTCCAACACTTCGTAATAGTCGCGTTTCACGATATCTCCCGCCAGGCGTTTCTCGACAAAGCGGCAAAGATAACGGCAGGGGGCGTCCTGTCAACCGCCTGTTGCTGTTGCGGCCGGGATGTCCTAGAAGTCCGAGGATGCGACCCGCGCTCCTGCAGACCGACACCCTCAATCAAGTTGCCGGGACGACGTGGGGCCGCCAGCCACGCCTCGAGACCTTTCAACTCTACCTCTCCCACCCCGAGCAGCGCCTCGCCGTCGCCCTGATCTTCCGCCTGGTGGGCGTCGGCGCCCAGGGCTTTGGCGAGGTCGAGGCCCTGGTCATGCAACCGGACAAGCCGCTACGCCGGGCGGTGCAGCGCTGGCCGCTGGGGCGGGTGCAGGGCGACCCAGAGCGCGCCGGCGTCGGCATCGCCGAGTGCAGCCTGCAGCACAACGCCACCTTCGGCCTGGTGCGCGGCGAAGACTTTGCCATCAGCTGGGAGCTGGCCCTTGCCGATCGCACCCTGGGATACGCCGGCCTGCCCGAAGGCTTCGGTGCCCTCAGCCTGCAGCCTTCCCTGATGACGCCGCACCCCGCCAGCCGCGTGTTGCGCGGCAAGGTGGAGGTCTGGGAGGGCCTCGGCCGTCGTACCGCGATGCATAAGCTGGATCTGAAGGGCTGGCTAGGGATGCAGGGCCATTGGCTGCAGCGCCCCGACCCGCAGCCGGTCGCCTGGGTCCACGCCACCCACTTCGAGGGCACCGTCTCCGAGCCCACCACCTTCGAAGCCTACGCCGGTCGCTTCACCGTCGGTCGCCTGCTGCATCCCACGGCTCTGGTAGGCCGCTTGGTGGTGGGCGGCATCCCCTACCGCTTCGATGGCTGGCGCAACCTTTTTGCGCGCCCCACCGAGGCCACGACGCAGTCCTGGAGCTTCGAGATGCGCCACGGCGGCGCCAAGCTGCGCGCCAGCCTCACCGCCGACGAGCCGGCAACGGCGCTGTCGTACCCCGGTCCGCGCGAGGGCGAGCAGGTCGCCACGCAGCTGTGCATGCTGGCCAAGCTGGAGCTCATCTTCGAGCCCCACGGTGGCCTGCCGCAGACCCTGGTAAGCCAGCGGGCCACCTACCTCACCCAGAAGCTTCTGCAGGCCGCCCCACAGGCTGCTGCCGGCTAGTGGCGATCGTGGGCCGTTGGGCGGGCGTGGTCGATCACCCCGCCGGCCGGATCCGCCCCGCGCGCAGCAGGTCGCAGCAGAGCAGGGTGCCGCCGACGGTCGCCAGCGGCAGGGCCAAAAGGCTGATCGGCGGGAGCAAGAACAGCAGCAGGGTGGCTGCACCGAAGCCGCCGCACAGCCAACGGTTTTTTATCACCGCCGCCCAGCGCGCGCGGGGGCTAAGGCAGGCGCGCCCCAGCGTCGGCGCGAAGCTCTGGTGCGCGACCACCAGGGCGCCGTTGAAGAAGGTGCTCAGGCCGCCCACCCCCGGCAGAAAACTCAGCAGCAGCATCGGCAGGTAGACCACCAACAGGTAGATGGGACCCAAGGCCAAATCTGCCAGACTGCTCAAAAACCCGCCCACCAGCCGCCGCAGGCCGAAGGGCTTGGCGGCGCGCTGCAGCACCAGCCCTTCCACCCGCTCGGCCAACAGGTCGAGCCAGGGACCGCAGAGAAAATGCCCCAACGCCAGTACCGTCAGCGCCGCGACCACCACAGAGATGGGCACCAGCACGACCCACAGCACGACGTGCGCTGCCGTCCACAAGACGCGCACCGTCTCGAGGTACTCCAGCGACGGATGCACGCGCCCCTCTAGAAGGGTCACCTGCAAATTCAGCCACGGCAGGGCGTAAAAATCCAACAGGGTGAGGGCGGTAAAAAACAGCGCCACGTGACCAAGCAGCGGCGCAAGCAGGTGGCGCCAGAGGCGATGTTGGCGAATGAAGTAGAACGCCCGCACCGGGTAGGCGGCACCGTAAAAAAACTGCGCAATGGCCGCCTGCGGGAGGAAATCGGCCGGCTGGGGGGGCTGCGTCTGCATTGGGCCTCCTCGGCCATAATAAAGTTAAAAGAGCACGTCGTATTGCAAGCACAGGTCGTCGCCCAAGCGGGCGATGCTGGGCCCGGCCAGGCGGTGGCGTTGGGCCAAAAGCGGGCTGCCATGGCCGCCGACGCCGCCCAGCGCCGCGGCGCCGCCGAGGATGCTGGGGGCGACGTAGGCGACGATGCGGTCGACCAGGCGGGCGTCGAAGAAGCTGCCGATGAGGGTGGGCCCCCCCTCCACCAGCAGGCTGAGGCAGCCGCGGCGACGCAGCGCCTGCAGCAGCGCCGCC
>JBBSTS010000104.1:0-5601 GCA_038235675.1 Myxococcota bacterium
CAAGCGCAGGGTGATCACGACGCTAGGCCTTAATCAAGCACCCGCGGTCGGATCAAGGCGCATCGTCTGCGAACAAACGGTTGGCGTCGCGGCGGCGTTGTGCGGCAGGTTCAAAAGAGTGGGTAAAAAAATTCTTTGGACCGGCCTCATTCTCTGGCAGGGCGGCGCGTTGGCGGCGCAGTTCTTCGGTGGCTTCATCCCCTTCGTCAGCCCACCTGGGCGCGTGATGGGCTCGTGGGACATGTTCGCCGTGCCCATCGCGCGCTGCGACGTTCACTGGCAGCCGGCCGTGCAGCTCAACGGCCGTTGGGTCCACGCGTTGAGCGAGCTGGCGGCGCCGCTGGAGTGGGAGATCGTTTTCGACACGATCGCCGACTATCGCGAGGTGGCCCAGCTGGCAGTTGCTGCCGGTGCCGACGCTGCGCCGCCCACCCACGTGCGCCTATGCTGCGTCGATGTCGGCGGCCGCCACGTTGAGGAAGCCTTCGATGTACGCTGAGGCAGCCACGGACGCAGCGGCGTGCGCCGAGCGGCGGCGCATGCGCCGAGCGCGGCGGCAGTTTGCAGCCTTGTGGCTGGTGCACGACGGCATCGACTGGCTGTGGCAGGGCAGCCTGCCGCTGTTTTTGGGGCCGCTGCCGCAGTCGTTTCAGCTGCTGCGTGGGCTGTTGGTTGCGGCGCGTCTAAGCCGCCAGGCGGCGGGGGGTCTCGGCATCGCGCCGGCGGGGGTGTGCAGCGTCGCCCGGCTTGCCCGCGGGCTGCAGGCGATCTATTTCACGCCCCTCAACGACTTTACCTACGTCTGCGTCATGTGGACCTTTTGGGCCCTGGTCGAGGCACCGCAAAGCTCGCGCTTCGCGCTGCGTCGCTGTATGGGCCTGCAGGTTGCGTGGATCTATTTCGCCTCGGCGCTGCTAAAGCTTAGCCCGACCTGGCTTTCCGGCAGCCACCTGTGGGTCCGGCAGCAGCACCTCTTCGAGCACCTCGGGTGGCCGCTGCCGCAATGTCTGCGGCCGCTGGTGCAGTCGCTCGCCGTCGCCCGCGCCGAGGCCTTCTGCGGCGTGGCGGCGGAGGCGGCGTTGGCGGCGCTGCTGCTGCACATAAGCCTACGTCGCCAGGCGCGCCCCTGGTGCGGGCGCCTGGCGTGCGCCCTCGCGTTGGCGGTGCATGGTGCTGGGGCGCTGCTCGGCAACGTCTGGTTCTTCGGCCCCAGCATGCTGCTGCAGGTGGTCCTGCTCAGCCGTCCCCCGCCTCGTCCGTCTCCTCCTTGAGCGTCTCGAGGTGGCCGCCGAGCAACAGCAGGCGGGCGGCGGTGGTCTCCATCGGCACCGTGCCGACGACATAGAGCTGGGCGATGCCCACCTGTTTGTAGGCGTACATGTCGGTCGATGTGGCGCCGTAGGCGACGTCGAGGTGGTGGCCCATCTGTTGCAGGCTGGCCAAGAAGCGCGCCTTGTAGCCGCCGACGCAGCCGTTGTAGGGGAGCGCGTCGAACGCGCCCTCGGCCATGTGCAGCGCGCCCACGGCGAAGTCGTGCGCGCGTAGCCAGCGCTCGGTCACCTGCCGCAGGTGCAGTGGCCGCGCGGTCAGGTAGAGCACCCGATAGCCTTTGGCTGCCCAGACGCGGGTCAGCTCGGCGGCCTCCTGACGCAGGCCCGGCGCCAGCCGGTCGGCCAGCTGGCTGTAGTAGGCCTGGCCGCCCAGGGCGCTGTAGAAGCTCGCCGGCGGCGCCGAGGTGAGGGTGCCGTCGATGTTGAAGACGACGAAGTGCTGCCCCGGCGGCAAGACCCACAGGGTCGCGTGGGCGACGCTGCCGTCGCCGGGGACGCTGAACCCCAGGCTGTAGGTCCCCGGCGCCAGCTGGCCGATGGCGGCCTGCAGCTGCACCCGGCCGCTGGCGTCGGTGCGGGCGTGGTGAAGGCGCTGCCAGCGGCTGCAGTTGTGTAGGTAGGCGTGCACCTCCTCGTCCAGCAGGCGGAAGGCGAAGGGGCCGTAGGCAAACTGTGCCAGCAGCTGCACGTCTTCGCCGGGCAGCACGATGGCGTCTTGGCTGCCGTGGTTGACCCCCGCCAAAGAGCGCAGGCGGTTGGTGATCGACAAGAAACCGCGCGGTCGCCCTGGCTGCCTGCGAAAGCTGCTGCATTGGCGAATGGGCGTCGTCCGCAGCGTCGCCCGGGCCGCGTCCTGCGCCCCCGGCTGCAGCGCCGCCGGTGGCGCAGGGCCACAGCGAACTGCGGCAAAGCAGGCGAGAAGAGTGCCCGCCGCGGCCCAGCAGAGGCGCCGGCAATGTGGTCGACGTGGGCGCAACCCATCCCCTCCAGCTGCCTTGTCAAAGCAGAGGTCGCACCCTATGGTGCGGACATGTACGTTAGCGAAAATTTAGAGAAAAAGCGAGCCGTGGTGATTGGCAGCGGCTTTGGCGGCCTGGCGGTGGCCATTCGCCTGCAGGTGCGCGGCTACCAGGTCACCGTCTGTGAGAGCCTCCCTGACTTCGGCGGCCGCGCCCGGGTCTTTCGCGACAAGGGTTTCACCTTCGACGCCGGTCCCACGGTGATCACCGCCCCCTTCGTGCTCGAGGAGCTCTGGGAGCTGTGCGGCAAGAAGATGGCCGACGCCATCGACCTGCGGCCGGTCACCCCCTTCTACAAGATCCGTTTCGCCGATGGCACCTGGTTCGATTACAGCGGCGACGCCGAGGCGATGCACCGCGAGGTGGCGCGCCTGTCGCCTGACGACGTCGAGGGATACGAGCGCTTCGTCGCCCACAGCCGTAAGATCTTTGCGGTGGGCTTCGAGCAGCTGGCCCACACCCCCTTCAACGGCTGGGGCGACATGCTGCGCATCGTGCCGCAGATGGTGCGCCTGCAGAGCTACCGCACGGTCTATGGCCTGGTGTGCAAATACATCCGCGATCCACGCCTGCGCCAGGCCTTCAGCTTTCACCCGTTGCTGGTGGGCGGCAATCCTTTCAGCACCACCTCCATCTACGCGCTCATCCTCTACCTCGAGCGCCACTGGGGGGTGCACTTTCCCATCGGCGGCACCTTCGCACTGGTGCAGGGGATGCTCGACTTGCTGCGCGGCGCCGGTGGCACCGCCCGGGCCGCGGCCCCAGTGGAGGAGATCTTGGTGCGCGAAAAGCAGGTGCGCGGGGTGCGCCTCGCCAACGGCGAAGAGCTGCCCGCCGACGTGGTGGTGAGCAACGGCGACGTTGCCTGGACCTACCAAAACCTGCTTCCCGCGGTGCGGCGCCGGCGCTGGACCGACGCGCGCCTGGCCAAACAGCGCTACTCGATGGGGCTGGTGGTGTGGTATTTTGGCACCGACCGACGCTACCCCGACGTCGCGCACCACAGCATCTTGCTGGGCCCGCGCTACGAGGGGCTGCTCGACGACATCTTCAACAAACACGAGCTGGCCGAGGATTTTAGCCTCTACCTGCATCGTCCCACCGCCACCGATCCGCAGCTGGCGCCGCCGGGCGGCGACGCATTTTATGTCCTCTCCCCCGTTCCCCACCTGCAGAGCACAACCCGTTGGGAAGAGGTGCAGGAGGCCTACGTCGACCGCATCGCCGCGGCGCTGGAGGCCACTTGCCTGCCCGACCTACGCCAGCACGTGGTCTCCTCACGCATCCTGACGCCGCAATACTTTGCCGACGATCTGCGCTCCTACCAGGGCGCTGCCTTCGGCATGCAACCTATTTTGTCGCAGAGCGCCAGTTTTCGCCCCCATAACCGCAGCGAAGAGGTCGACGGCCTCTACTTCGTCGGGGCCGGCAGCCACCCCGGCGCCGGTTTGCCGGGCGTGCTCTCTTCGGCGCGGGTGGTCGACAGCCTCGTGCCGCAGGTGCAGCCCACGTCGGCGTCGCAGCGCGCCGCAGGTTAGGGCGCCATGTCGTCACCTGTCGTGCTGTTCTCTGCTGACGAACAGCAGGCCATGGAGGCCTGTGCCGCCTGGTTGCGCACGGGCTCCAAGAGCTTCTACCTCGCCTCATGCCTGCTGCCGGCGCGCCTGCGTGGCCCCGCTGCCGCCATCTACGCTTTTTGTCGCGAGGCCGACGATTTGATCGACGCGCCACAGGCGGACGCCGTCGTCGAAGACCCGGTAGCGCAGCTGCGGGCGCGGCTGCAGCGGATCTATGCTGGCTCGCCGCTGTATGGTCCGGTGGACCGCGGCATGGCGGCGGTGGTGCGCGCCTACGCGCTGCCGCAGGGCCTTTTCTTTGCCCTGCTCGAGGGCTTTGCCTGGGACCGCGCCGGCCGCACCTACGACAGCCTCACCGACCTGGAGGCCTATGCGGCGCGCGTCGCCGGCAGCGTTGGGGTGCTCATCACCCTGCTGATGGGCGAGCGGCGTCCCGCGGTGCTGGCGCGCGCCGCCGACTTGGGGGTGGCGATGCAGCTCACCAACATCGCCCGCGACGTCGGCGAGGACGCCCTTAACAAGCGTCTCTACCTGCCACATCGGTGGCTGGTGCAGGCGGGGCTGTCGCCGGAAGAGTTTTTGCAGGCGCCGCAGCCCTCGCCGCAGCTGGCCCAGGTGGTGCAGCGCCTGCTGGCCCACGCCGACGGGCTCTACCGCCAGGCCGATGCCGGCATCGCTTTTTTGCCGCGCGACTGTCGTTGGGGGATCGCCGCGGCCCGGTCGATCTACCGCCAGATCGGCGTGCGCCTGCAACAGCGTGGCCCCGCCCTCTTGCTGCAGCGCACGGTGGTGTCGCGGCCGCGCAAGCTCTGGCTGGTGCTACGCAGCTGCCTGGCCTCGCGTCGTCGCCCGCGCGCCACTCCTTGGCCGGTGCTGTCGCCGGCCGCTTTTTTGCTGCATGCCGCCGGAGCGTCGGTGCCGCCGTGAGCCTGCAGGCTGCCGCAAGCCTGCAGCGGGTGGCGCGCGCCGGCGGCGACGAGATGGCCGCGCGGCTGCTGCGCCTGGATGCGGCGCCGCTGCACGTCGTGGCGCCGGCGTCGACCGCCGGCGCACCGCCCGACGTCCCCTGCCGCGGCGCCGCCGTGGACTACGACGTCATTCTGTTGGGCGGCGGTTTGTCGCTGCTGTATGCCCCGCTGTTGGCCGACGCCGGCCTGCGCGTCTGCGTCGTCGAGCAGCACCGTGTTGGCGCCGCGCAGCGTGAATGGAACGCCAGCAGCCACGAGCTGCAGGCCCTGCAGGCCAGTGGTTTGTTGACCCCCTCACAGCTCTCGGCGCTCATCCTGGCGCGCTACCGTGAGGGCATCTTCGCCTGGCACGGTGGCGGCCGGCAGACGGTGGGCGGAGTGCTCGACTGCGCCGTCGACGCGCAGAAGCTGCTCGCCCAGGCCCTGCTGCGCGCCAAGCGTGCCGGCGTCCAACTCGACTCGCAGATGCGCTGCGAAGGCCTGTCCTTCGGCGACGGCGGCGTCGCGGTGCACCGGGTCGACGCCGCCGGCCGGCGCTCGACCCGCTCGGCGCGCCTGGTGCTCGATGGTCGCGGCGCCCAAAGCCCCTATGCCCGCGGCGACCTGGTCTGCCCGACCGTCGGTGGGGTGCTCGAAGACGTCGACTTCGACCCCCAGATCGGCGAGATCTTGGTCACCACCCAGCACCTCGAGGATGGCCGACAGC